>JAJFJO010000213.1 GCA_021774015.1 Gammaproteobacteria bacterium | reverse complement strand
ATTATTTTAAGAGCAAAAAACCAGGGCCCAAAAAAATCGCGGTAATCCTGCCAATTTGGGGCGGTAACCCATACCCATCACGAGTTATTGCCGATTCACTCGCACGCTTTACCCATGGCGATGTTAACGTCATCTGGATTCTTGGCAAAGAGCGCCTAATGAAGTGGACAAAATTAGAAGAATCTCCAACACCCGAAATTTTCATACACCGCATTAGAACACTAGCCAACCGAATGAAGCTGAGTATGGTTGATATCAAACGCCTGACTCAGTGGGTGGTCAAACAAACACACCAAAAATTTCCAGAAATATTCGCCATAGGTGTGAGTATTGGCGGCAGCTCAACAGCACTACTCTCTAAAGTAGACCCCAACATCACAGGTGCAATTCCTATTGTAGGTGGTGCAAGCCCAGTGGATATGCTATTCAACTGCGACTATGAGCCTGTAGAAATACGCAAAGCCATTACTAAGCGCTTTGGCTGGAGTGATGAAAAATACAAATCCATTTTATTTCGATATTTACATTCTCTTAACGTCACTCATTATCCTGCGCGCGTGAACCCCGCCAACATTCTAATTTTTGAAGGGATCTATGATAGCTGTGTAACACCTCAATCACGCCATGAATTATGGCTGACGCTTGGCAAACCAGCTCGTGTCAGTATCCCTTATGATCATGTTCAATCGTTATTAAATTTGACTGCGCTAGGCAGGTATATGATGCGGCATGAAATTGTTAATTTTGTGAACACTCATTAGGCCTTATTATCACGTTTATTATCCATTTAATTAGCTATTTACTTGAAAAGAAATGGGGTTAAGTCTCAATCTCTAGGCCCCGCCGCCTAGTTAAGCATAAGATTAAGATACAAAAACCGAGACTTGCCCCCCTTATTGTGAAACCACACCGGCTAGTGCTAGAATGCCCTACTTATGACTGATCACATCACACATGGACTGAATACCGAACAAAAGCTTGCTGTCACAGCAGAGCCTGGCCATCTATTGATTCTGGCTGGTGCGGGTAGTGGCAAAACGCGTGTATTGGTACATCGAATTGCCTGGTTAATGGAACATGAAGGTGTGTCTCCCTATGCTATTTTATCGGTGACCTTTACCAATAAGGCCGCCCATGAGATGCGGGGACGTATTGAACAGTTGCGCGGCGTTCCAATGGCGCATATGTGGGTTGGCACATTTCATGGTCTTGCGCATCGATTTTTACGGGCACACTGGCAAGAAGCCAATCTGCCTGAATCTTTTCAAATTCTAGACGCTGATGACCAGCTTCGCTTACTCAAGCGTATTCATCGCTCACTAGGTTTAGACGATGATAAGTTTCCACCGAAACAATCACAGTGGTTTATCAACAAACAAAAAGAACAGGCGAAGAGATCTAAAGATGTCCCTGGCGATGGCTACCATTTCACCGATACGATGATTAAAGTCTATCGTGCTTATGAAGATATTTGCCAAAACAGCGGACTTGTCGATTTTTCTGAATTATTATTGCGCTGTTTAGAGACATTAGAAAACAGTAAAGAGTTATTAGAACACTATCAAAATCGCTTTCAGCATATTTTAGTCGATGAGTTTCAAGATACTAATACGATTCAATATAAATGGTTGCGCACATTAGCTGGCCCACACTGTTTTGTTATGGCCGTTGGCGATGACGATCAGTCGATTTATAGCTGGCGCGGTGCGAAAATAGAAAATATTCAGCGTTTCACTAAAGAATACCCCGATGTTCACACAATTCGCTTGGAACAAAATTATCGTTCCACTCAAACTATTTTAGGTGGAGCTAATGCGGTTATCGAACACAATCGCGGTCGTATGGGAAAAAGCTTATGGTCTGATGGTAGCGACGGTGATCCCATCACAGTGTATGCTGCATTTAATGAGCGTGATGAAGCCTATTATATAATGTCGATCATTAAGGAGTGGGTTCGTGAAAAAGGTTCCTATGCCGATATCGCTATTTTATACCGCTCCAACGCACAATCACGAATTTTAGAAGAACATTTAATTGACCATCAAATTGCTTATCGTATCTATGGTGGTGTGAAGTTCTTTGACCGCGTAGAAATTAGAGATGCACTCGCGTATTTACGACTCATTGCCAATCGTAATGATGATGCTGCTTTTGAGCGCGTTGTTAACACCCCCACTCGTGGCATTGGTAATACAACATTGCAGACATTGAGGGATGCAGCACGTGATAGTGGTGTACCCTTGTGGCAAAGCGCGTGCCATTTAATCGACAATAAATTATTAAGCTCACGTGCTTCAAGTGCACTTAATAATTTCTTACATCTTATCGACACGCTCGACCAAGAAACCAATACACTTGGACTAGGTGAGCAATGTGACCATATATTACATCGCTCAGGCCTACTCGCTCACTATAAAAAAGACAGCTCTGAAAAAGGTTTATCACGCGTAGAAAACTTAGAAGAATTGGTGAATGCGATGAGTCAGTTTAAGCAAGAAGAAGATGCCGAAGTACAATTGGCACCTCTTGCTGCGTTTTTGGCGCACGTTGCTTTAGAAACCAGCGAAGGTCAGGCAGAAGCTAACTCCGATAGCGTAAACCTCATGACACTACATGCCGCAAAAGGCTTGGAGTTTCCGATGGTCGTTATTGCTGGCATGGAAGAAAATTTATTCCCCCACCGCATGTCGATTGAAGAACCACGCGGTTTAGAGGAAGAACGTCGATTGTGCTATGTCGGCATGACGCGCGCCATGAAAAAACTCTATATGACACACGCTGAAACACGTCGCCTTCACGGGCATGAAACATTTAATAAAGCATCGCGCTTTCTCAGTGAGGTCCCCGCTGATTTTACAGACCATGTTCGCCCAACTGCTTCCGTGTCACGCCCAACAGGGTATTCTCGCAATAGCGGTTATTCAGGCAGCTCTTCATTTTACGCTAAAAAATCCGTGTTACGTAAAGGCGATTCTGCCGGCGGTAGTGGTTTGCAAATTGGTCAACGAGTTAAACATAAAAAGTTTGGTACAGGGACTATTTTAAATTATGAAGGTGCTGGCGAACACATGCGCGTTCAGGTTAAGTTTGATAATGGCGGCGCTAAATGGTTAGTTGCTAATTTTGCAAAATTGGAGGCTGTTTAATATGGATACTATTCGCACATACACCATCAATGAAGATGAACTCCCCTTGGTTATTGAGCCGGCTAAAATGGATGAACCGCTTGGCCAACTACTTGAAGATATAGAACAGCGCAATGGTTATTATCGTAAAAAAATCCTGCAACATGGCGGCCTTTTATTTCGTAACTTTCCTGTCGACAATGCTGAAGATTTCACTAAAGTACTAAAAGCACTTAACCTCGGTGAATTTGTTAATTACATCGGCGGCGGCAGCCCAAGAACCAAAATCAAAGACAGCGTCTACACATCAACTGAAGCGCCTCCTTCTATTAAAATGCAATTGCATAATGAGTTGAGCTACGCTGATAATTACCCCAAACATATTTATTTTTATTGTGACATACCACCCAAAGAAGGTGGCGAAACTACAATTGGCGATGCGCGTAAAGTTTTAAAAAAAATTAAACCGGAACTTAAAGAAACCTTCTTAACTAAAAACGGGTTTAAATATATCTCCAGATATTACTATAAAAGTAAAATCATGGATTTTGTTAACAAACTACAAACCGGCCATAAGACCTGGCGTGATGTATTCGAAACCGACAAAAAAGAAGAGGTGGAAGCACAGTGTAAGAAAAACAACATTGGCTGCAAATGGAATGTGAGGGATTGGCTGGAGATCAGCAGACATCGCCCTTACAGCATCACCCACCCCGACACTCAAGAAGCGGTTTGGTTTAACCAAATTTATCACTTTGACTACAATCCGAGATTTATCGGCTGGCCTCGCTACATTGGTTTGAAATTATTTTATTTCCGCAGGCACACGCTGATTGATGAAGTGTGTTATGCAGATAACACAAAAATCCCTCGCAAAGATATGTACCATGTTCATGACGTGTTGGATGACTGCACAATCAAATTCCCTTGGCAAAAAGGGGACATTCTAGTGTTAGACAATATTCTGGCTATGCATGGCCGCGCTCCTTTTAAAGGCGAGCGTCGCATCCTTACTGCAATGACCAAATAATCCTATGTGAAACAAGGATATTAAACATGGATGCAACATTATATAAGCTGCTGATCTTCACCAGCATCCCTGCTATCTGCATGGCTATCGGTGGCATTATCGCTTTAATCAAACAACCCGGTCCACGCACCACCAGCACCGTACAACATTTTGCAGCTGGTGTCGTCATTGCGGCGGTAGCCATTGAACTGTTGCCTAAGATTGTTAATCAAAATAAATGGTACTTGTCTATCGGTTTTATTGTTGGCGTTATTTTTATGATTAGTGTTGATAAAGTCACTCATGCTATTCAACATAAAAACGAATCTCAATCTACAAGCATTATTCCTTTAGGTTTAATTACTGCCGTTGGTGTTGATGTGTTTAT
>JAJFJO010000212.1 GCA_021774015.1 Gammaproteobacteria bacterium | reverse complement strand
TGACAGTAATTGTCTGCGCATTTTGGGGTGCGACTATTATTAACTTATATGGCATAAAATCATCTGCATTGTTTAGTAATATTTGCGCGCTATTGGGCTTAATACTCCCCATGATTTTAATTATTAGTTTAGGTGTCGCTTGGATAGTAAAAGGCAACCCGATACAAATTCATTTTAGTAATGTGGGAAATTGGATGCCACACCTTAATAATCCGCATGTATGGATTTCATTAACCGCCATTATTTTATCATTTTGTGGGATGGAAATTGCCACGGTTCACTCAAGCGATGTAAAAAACCCACAGCATGCGTATCCAAGAGCAATGATGATTGCGGTTGTTCTTATTGTTTTTACCTTATTATCAGGTGCGTTTTCTATTGCAATTGTTATTCCCGAAGCAAAAATTAGTTTGGTGGCGGGAATCATGCAGGCTTTTAATGCATTTTTTAGTGCCTATCATATGCGTTGGATTTTGCCAGTGATTGCAGTTATGTTGGTGTTGGGTGGTATGGGCAGTGTGAGCAATTGGATTATCGCGCCCACGCGGGGCTTATTAATTGCAGCGCAGGACGGCAACATGCCCAAACACATGCGTCGAGAAAATAGCAAAGGTGCCCCCAGTGTTTTATTAATATATCAGGCAATCATTGTTACGATTATCTCAGCGAGTTTTTTATTGATGCCGACAGTGAATGGATCGTATTGGTTGTTAACCGCACTGGCAGCTCAGCTGTATATGATTATGTATATAATGATGTTTATTGCGGCTATACGTTTACGTTATAAAAAACATGCAGCCCATAAAGGTTTTAGAATTCCTTGGGGTAACACGGGTATGTGGATTGTGGCGGGCGCGGGTATCTTGGGCGCGTCTATTACCTTTATCGCAGGTTTTATTCCGGCCGATAATATTTCGGTTGGCAGCGTATTCCACTATGAATCTTTGCTGTTGACTGGACTGGTGACAATGAGCTTGCCCCCATTTGTGTTATACGGTATCAGCCGCTTTCGGGCGCATTAAAACTGTTAGCACAGAGGGGGAAACTGGTGCGGAGAAGCTAATGCGGAGAATAGGCCCTCTAATCTCCGCATATTTTGCCCAGAATGATCTGGTCAATGCGGAGAATAGATGCTATAATCTCCTTATAATATGCGGAGATTGGGGGCGACTAGTGTACATCTATGAGAGGCCAGCGTGGCCGAATTTCACTTGGGATCAAGGGGTTATCGACGAAATCTTGATGTCTGTAAAGTTCCAGCAAGGCCATTTATTGGGCAAAATGGAAACTTTAGGCTTTAAGCTGCAGGAAGCAGCCGCCCTACAGACAATGACGGCCAATATCGTTAAGACCAGTGAAATTGAGGGCGAGCACCTCAACCCAGATGAAGTGCGTTCCTCCATCGCAAGGCATTTGGGTATCGACATTGCTGGGCTCGTGCCAGCTGATAGGCATGTTGATGGTATTGTAGAGATGTTGTTAGATGCAACGCATCACTATGGTCAAGCGTTGACGGAGCAACGCCTTTGCCAGTGGCATGCTTCATTATTTCCAACGGGTTTGAGTGGTATGATGCTAGTAACACCAGGTGTTTGGCGCTCAGATAGTGAAGGCCCTATGCAAGTTGTTTCGGGAGCTTATGGAAGAGAAAAAGTACACTTCCAGGCGCCGCCAGCAAAACGGCTATTGGTTGAGATTAAAAAATTCCTTACTTGGTTTAATCACACACCTAAAGAAGATTTATTAGTTAAAGCAGGAATAGCACACTTATGGTTTGTGACCCTGCATCCGTTTGAAGATGGTAATGGACGAATTGCAAGGGCAGTTGCAGATATGGTTTTAGCTCGAGCAGAAAACCAAAAAAATCGATTCTACAGCATGTCGACGCAAATTCGTCGGGAACGTAAATCGTATTATGACCTGCTAGAAAAGACGCAAAAAAGTAGTTTAGATATCACGCCTTGGTTGAGTTGGTTTTTAAGGTGCTTAGAAAATGCCATTAAAAACTCTGACACTATCCTCGAGAATGTACTTAACAAAGCAAAGTTTTGGGAGCAACATGCAGAGAGCATTTTTAATCAAAGGCAAGTGATGATGCTGAATATTTTGTTTGATGGTTTTAAGGGGAAGCTAACTTCAGGTAAGTGGGCAAAGATGACAAAGTGTTCACAAGACACAGCTGCCCGAGATATTCAGCAGCTGGTTGGTCAAGGAGTTTTGGTTAAGGGGCCTGAAGGAGGGCGCAGCACAAATTATGTATTAAAAGACTTTGCAATTAATTATATTGGTTAGTTTACACTTGGAATTGCCTGCGAGTAATGGGCTATAAAAACCACGCATTATGATTCAAAAAAACTATGCCTACCATCAGCACTTGATTCATGTCATTTAATTGTATTTTTTGATTTCTCTTTGCTGTTAGGTGTGGTAGCATCTCGTTCAGTAGTGTAGAGTCATTTTTCTAAAATAAAATTTAAAAAATATTGATAGAAATAAAATTTAAAAAATATTGATAGACAGAGTCTATAAATGAAAAATACATCTGTTAAAATTTAAACGAAAACACATGGAGTAACTATGAATATTGAAGCAGCGCAGTTTGTTATAGCAGCCGGTCTTACTGAACAGACTATTCTGAGCTACAAGACTCTTAAAGGCAGTACTTTGTCGAGTGCTGAGGGGAATGTTTTAAGGGCTATGAGAGGGGTTGCTGACCAATTTAGGGAGTTGAGCACGGATAAAACTCCTCCAGAGATACGGACCGATGCAGCTTTTCGAACGTTGATTTCTATCCTAGAAACCGCATCGGAAGAGAAGGATAGCACCGGATTTTTAGGTCTTGGAGATAAAGTGTCGCCAGCGTTATGTAGCAACGCATTACCAAACTTGATTGGAGAACTTCGTGGTTTAATAGCTCAGAAGCCTGGTGATTCCAGTGGTGCTGGTGCTGCCTCGATTGATGATAGGTTTGCTCAATTGCAGGGTCAGATAGACCAGCAGCGAGCAGAGCAAGATAGGCAAGCTCGGGTACAAAAAGAGCAACAGAAGATTGCAGGTGCGTTTATCGGTGAAATGATGAAACTTTTAGATCCAGCGACTGCAAAAAAAGTTCTTTCAATTAACGGGGCGGCAGAATTTTGTGCCTATAATGGTCAGAACCACGGAGCTTTACTTCAGCTTACAGCAGGAGATGGCAGTGGTTTGACTGTAGCTGCAAATCCAGCTCCAGTAGTGGGTGCTGTGGCGCCTGCGTTGCAGAGTCTTCCCTCGAAGTATGATATTGACACTGCCAAGGCAGAGGTTAGGGGGACAGCTGAGCGTGATCGAAAAAAAATTCGTGATGCTTTACCGGCTGTTACTTTTGCTGCTATTTGGGAACTTGTTGACTTTTCTAAAGGTGCGCAATCTTCCGGTGGAGGGGCTGCCTTATTTGACCAAGGTGGTGGTAAAACTGAAACGACGGACCAAGACTTTGCTAACGAACTGATTCACGCGCTTATTACAGACTCACTTTCTCCTACCTACACTTCATCAAAAGTATGGGCTGATAAGTTTGAAGAGCTTGTTGCTGGGTGTGATAACAAACCCTCTGGTTCTGAGATAGCAGCACTCATAGAAGGGATTAAAGGCTTCGACTATAGCACTAACTTACCTCCTCTCGGGGTGGATCGCTCACAGTTGGTTGGTAGCGTTACTCCTACAGGTTTATGGTTGCCGAAACCAGAAACACAAGCACCTAGACCTGGTTAGCAAGTTTGGTTGATTTGTTTGTGTGCGGATATAAGCATGTATCCTAAGATTACTTTCTTTAATGAATTTTATGGAAAGAAATACTTGATTAACTAAATAGAAAAGGAAGCCACTATATGCTAGGCAAGGGACAAACGCGGAGTATCCTGGGTGAGCACTATCGTTTTTTGGGGGCTTACGGGAACGTAG
>JAJFJO010000211.1 GCA_021774015.1 Gammaproteobacteria bacterium | reverse complement strand
ATGAGCCATCAATTATTATCGGTGTTAAACCATAATGAATCGATACGAGTGAACGTGGTTGTAACTCAGTGCGATCGCCTGCAAGGCTTTAATGAATACTTTGATGATTTAAGTCCTGAAGAGCGTGATGATAGTTTCGGTATTGATATTCCGGATTCAAAAGAAACCGCTTTAAGCGAACGTATAGAAACCGCACTTAATGAACTGGTAGAACACGTTGGCAACCGCCTGATTTGGCGCTTGCATCACGAACAAAATCAAGAAAAGCGCAGTCGCATTAAAGATTTCCCCATTGAGATGGAACAACTCTGTGATCAATTTAAACAATGGCTCACACAACTTCCTTGGGGCGATAATATTCAATTGGATGGTCTTTATTTTACGAGCAGCCTGAGACAAGGGCATACCATCAATAATCTCACATTGCCGCTCAAGCAATCGTTTCCATTAACGTTCCGAGCGGAGCAACCCATTGCGCCCTTACAAAAAAGCTTTTTTGTGAAAAATATGATGCACAAGATCGTCCAACTTGCCAAACATCCTGTGCGCAAGCCACGTGTAAAGCACGCATTGGCTCGTTGGCTCGCCATTCCTATTGCTGCTGGCGTTATTATAGGAGTTAGTTCCTTATGGCACTATGGATTTCAACAGTCTGTAAATTCCATTAGAAGCATACAACGCCAATTAAATAGCTTAATTACACATAACAGCACAACCTATATGACAGGGAATATGATATGGGCAACACAGCTAGAGCAAATCAACAAAAGTTTGCAAGACTTACAAAAAACCCGCTCTCGCTCAGCACATTTGCTCGGCTTTCGCCAAACTATCGATATTAAAAAGGCATTGAAAGCGCGTTATCAGACTATTTTAACGCATCAGTTCCAGCAGTACCTACAAAATACGCTGACGGATACCATTCGAAGCAGCATTGAGAAAGATGATTTAAAACTCTATTTTGCACTGCGAGCCTACTTAATGCTGACCGACGCAAAACATTATGATCAACAAAGCGTCCTTCAATGGTTTACTTTATATTGGCGCAAGCAGTTTATTAACAATCCTGAACTTCAAACTCAATTGCGACTCTATTTAAAACAATTGCTACATGAAAAAACACAACCATGGGTGCCAAATGCTGATCTCATAAAAAGTGCACAACTCAACCTAAAAAATTTATCTAATGCCGATTTAACATTCTTAGAATTGCAAGGGAAATTCAAGCCCATCAATATTCCTGTGTTATCAGATCAACAAAGCATTCCAGGGCTCAACCTAACTAATGCCACTATTCCTGAATTTTTTAGCTCTGATAATTTCAGCACCATTTTTGATAAAGATATTCCCGGCATCACCAAGACACTATCAAAAAGCAACTGGGTTCTGGGGCAAGATGCGCTAATTGAATTAAATGCTGCGCAACACAAACAGTTGATCAACAATGTCCGCAGGCTATACCTACATTATTACACTAAAGAGTGGCGCTCGATTGCAGATAACATCCAATTTAGTGCACCCACAAATTTTTCTGATGTTCAAAACAGCATTAGACTCATCACCGATAAAAGTTCTGCTTTATACAAATTACTCAACATTGTTATTGGCAATGCATCACTGGTCGTAAAATCCAACAGCACTAAAACAACTCAAGATAAAAACTTTTCTGCTGTAAAACAGTTTGCCGATCAACAAGGGGGCTATGTTATCGTGTTGAAAAAATTAGCTGCCCTATCCAACTACACCACAGCCATCACCAAATCAGGCGATATCGAAAAAAATAATTTTACGGCTACTATTAAACGTTTTCAAAACCCAAGCAACAAAGATGCCATCACCAACTTACTGCAGCTCGCCAAACAGGCGCCGCAACCGATACAGCAGTGGTTACATACCATTGCAATGGGGGCTTGGCAGGTAATGTTAAACACCTCGCGTGATACCATTAACTCGGCGTGGCAAAAAACGATCCTACCTGAGTATCGCAAAACGATTAAAAATAAATATCCGATTTTCAACCAAGAAAAAAATGAGGTGACAGCGAAAAATTTCACTCGATTTTTTGGAACCAGTGGCAGCATGCAAAAATTTTTCACCACTTACCTACAAACTTTCGTTAATACTAACGCTGACTATTGGGTATGGAATACTGTCGATGGCAAAACCATTGGCATTGCACAAACCACCTTAAACATGTTTCTACGCGCATCGCTGATCCAACAAATGTTTTATACAGACATCACCACAACCCCGAGCTTTCGTTTTAGTCTAACGCCTAAAACCTTTTCACCACACATACAATCTTTTACATTAAATCTAGGTGGGCAGAATATCGTGTTAAATGCAGGTGACACCAAAACCACTCAGCTGCAGTGGCCAGGGCCCAACCCAACATTTGCTAACATGAATATCGTCACCGACGCGAACAAATCATTTAAAACACGTTTTACAGGCTTGTGGTCTTGGTTTCGCTTGCTGGACAAAGTTAACATTGCATCTACCAGCAATCCACGCGTGTTTTACTTTACATTTATTGAGGCCGGTAATTCAGTCAATTTTGAGGTGGTTACAGACAACTTAATTAACCCTTACCTACCAAATTTGCTACATAGCTTTCGTTGTCCGATGAAATTATAACTTAGTCAGAGTAAAGAATATAAGCATCTATCGATGCATGGTAATGATGGCTCCGCCACTCTTTCGTAAAACCAACCAATTTATACCCTTGCAGCCGAGAAAGGACATTCGAAACGTAGCTGGGTGTTTTATTGAGCTCGTCAGCTATTTCTTTAACTTGTATAGAGTCCTTTTTAACAATGGTTTTTAAAACAAGTTCTTCATTAACACTTAACTTATAACGATCGATTCTTTCTTTTGCATAATTTGTAACTGCGGGTTTTGCCAACTCCAAGGTAATTCGATCCGATAAAGTTCCTGGTTTTAATCGGTTAAACAAACAACTTAAAATACCAAAAATATAACGTAAGCGCCCTTTGGTGATTTTATGGAGATAGAGTAAAACCTCTTTATCAACGGGTAACGTCACTTTTGAATTAATACGATAATACTCAACCCGCTTTTCGATCATAGCCAGATAATCCGCCTCAGATAATGGAGTAATATCCATTTCGAAAGCAACAATATCATCGACACGATCAACTTCTTGCGCGATAAAACGTCTTAACGACATATCACCAACCAACAACCAACTTGTCCCTTCCATTTGAAAATAATCTCGCATTACATTGAGCAGAGACTTAAAATGACTTTCAATTTGAACAACACCCACATCTAAATTATTGAGCTGTATTAATATTCCATATTTAAAACCCAGCTCATTTATCACTTTAACCAACTCTTCCAAATGATGTGCAAGTACCTGTGTTGGCATAATCATAGGCTGAGAAACACTATCTGATTTCCCATAGTTCCCTCCAAACCCAAATGCAGATGCGCCAAATGAACGATACGTCTCTGTCACTCTTTCTACAATTGCTTTTGCCTCTTTAAATGCGAGATTTTCTTTTACTTGATCCTGATGATGAAATTCCAAAGTCGACACTACATTTGCAATAACTGCCGCCATTAAAGTATCGGCATTCCAATTAGGTTCAACTCGAATTTCACTAGTTGGCGTAAAATACTTACGCTCTTCTTGGGCCTTAAATCTCAGATAGTTCCCAAAAGAGGTGGTACCAACACCACGCGCGCCTTCTATCACCATAACAATATTACTCGAGTGCAAAGCAAACTGGCTATTAGCAATTTTTTCAGCATTACCTGTATACAAATCCAAGGTAAATGCTGTTATAGGGCGTGTTTTAAACGGCTCTTCTTTAAACCCCATCGACTCCCACTGCATTACGGCATCCTCATATCACTCTTTTATACAAAACTGTCTTATATCACAAATATTCGTGATATCACGAGTATTTATGATATCACAAATATTCGTGACATCACAAAACTTACTTACATGATAGTGACATGAGGATAAATCAATAACTATATGATAAATTGAATATTTACCTGAATCCGACATGATTCAGGTGTGCTTTCTAGGTTAGACGCTACTTTTGTAGCATCTCAAGATACTTCTGATGCTCAGCCAACTCCGCTGCATTCGCCTTAATAATCGGCAGTGGATCCCGGTCTGCCGTCATGCGTTTGATCGTGCTTTCCGTATTGGAGTTGGTATTCGCACTTTGCGCTGACTCGAATAATTGCGTTTGGCCACCGGTCATTAACAAGTAAACTTGCGCGAGCAGTTCAGCATCGATTAACGCGCCATGTAAATCACGGTTAGAATTATCAACGGAATAACGCTGACACAATGCATCCAAACTATTACGCTGACCTGGATGTTTGTGCCGCGCCATTACAAGCGTATCAATTACCTCGCAATAATCCGTCACCGGTTTTTGACGCAACATATTATATTCGTGATTTAAAAATCCGATATCAAACGGCGCATTATGAATAATAAGCTCTGCACCGTGTAAATACTGCGCCAACTCTTGAGCAATGTCGGCAAACAAAGGTTTATCTGCTAAGAACTCATTCGTTAAACCATGAACTTCAACCGCACCCTGGTCGATGCCACGCTCTGGATTAATATAACGGTGAAAATGATTATCAGTAATTCGACGATTAATCATTTCCAAACAGCCCACTTCAATAATGCGATGACCTTTTTTCGGTTCTAAGCCAGTGGTTTCCGTATCTAAAATTATTTGTCGTAACATGCTTATTCCTTCGCTAACATTTCATCAATAGCACGATTAGCCAACTCATCAGCGCGCTCATTTTCAATGTGCCCACTATGACCTTTTACCCAATGCCAAGACACATCATGTTGCGCTGCCACTTCATCCAAGCGCTGCCATAAATCTGCATTTTTAACTGGCTTTTTCTGACTATTACGCCAACCTTTTTTCTTCCAACCCACTATCCATTCCGTAATACCACGCTTCACATATTGCGAGTCTGTAGTTAATTCTACACGGCAAGTTTTCTTTAGCGCGCCCAGTGATTCTATTGCCGCCATTAATTCCATACGATTATTGGTTGTGTCTAATTCTGCACCATATATTTCACGGGTTTTATCATCATAACGCAACAACGCACCCCAGCCACCGGGACCCGGATTACCACGACACGCACCATCCGTAAAAATTTCTACTATTTGCTTACTCATCCATCACTCTCGTCGTTGGCTCTGCACAACCACTACTAACTGGCACCTTACGTTCCCACCAACTTAATTTATCTGTAATCGCTTCCTGTTTTGACTTTTGCGCAATGATACAAAATGCACCACCAAATCCAGACAAACAAATTTGCCCAAACATTTCCATAAACAGTAATCGATCCGCCCATTTTTTTTCAAACACCGGCGGGCGAAATAATAACGTGTTATACGATACGATGCTATAACCCACTGAACGCATACAAGCCTTTAATTGTCGTGCAGACCAAAAGTGGCCATTCCACGGAAACCCGCGACGCTTACGGTTAATACGCGTCAAATTCCACAAGCTAAGCGGATTAAAACCAAGTAGGATTAAATAACCGCCATCATTTTGTGCATCATAGAGTTCATGGATCACTTTGCCCGGTGTTTTCACCATTTCAAGCATATGTGCAACCACAAACACATCAATACTGTTAGGCAGTAAAGGTAAACTATCAATTTCTGACTGAATGCGTGGCACATCCGACCACACATGACGCTGCATGCCTAAGTAGCTTTTATTAGAGATGGCGCTGGCTTGTAGTAATTGCAAGTCACTCGGCCCACCCATTTGTACAATGCACTCACCTGGAATATGTGGCAGCAAAGGATCGAGCTGCTGCTGTTCCATCTCTAACAGCATCTTACCCGGCATTCTGCGATACCAGTAATCCATCGTTGATAGCTTTATGTCCAAACTAGCCGCCCTTTTAATTTGTTCTCAGTAAGGTTTACAATAGTTTCTTTGTGCTATTTTAACCGGAGGCCACTTCCAATGCACAGCATCCACCCCATACCAGCCCTCAATGATAACTATATCTGGGCCATTGTGCACCCCGAGTCTGGACATTGTGTGATTGTTGATCCAGGTGAGGCAAAACCGGCTCATGACTACCTTTCCCACAATGGATTAATCCTAACCGCTATTGTGATCACGCACCATCACTGGGACCACACGAATGGCACAGCTGAGTTGGTTCAACGCTATTCAGTGCCCGTCTACGGCCCTGCTAACGACCCTTTAGATCTGTGCGACTACCCGCTTCGTGAGGGTGATTCCATCACTTTGCCAGAGGTCGGTGCCACTTTTGAGGTTTTAGATATCCCAGCGCATACCGCAGGCCATATTGCCTATGTGGGCTGTGATGGTGTGTTTTGTGGGGATACACTGTTTGCAGCCGGTTGTGGCAGGTTGTTTGAGGGTACCGCTGAGCAGATGTTTAGCTCACTTGGCAAATTAGCCCAACTGCCTGGTGATACTAAAGTGTATTGTGCACACGAATATACGGAAAACAATCTCACTTTTGCACAACTAGTAGAGCCTGAAAATCAGGCTGTTGCTGAACGATTAGCAGAGGTTCGTAATATTCGAGCTGATCATCAACCCAGCCTGCCATCGACAATTGAGCTCGAGCGAGCAACTAATCCTTTTTTACGCTGCCATTTAGATAGCATTAAAATGGCTGCTGAAGCACATGCTGGTCATTCATTAGAAACTAGCGTTGATGTATTTGCAGAAGTTCGCCGATGGAAGGATGGGTTTTAGGTCTCAACCAAATCACCATCAAGAAAATCTGTGAAATTGATAATACGCGCAAAATAACCACTTTCCTCAACCGCGTCTGAAACATGGTTACAGTGAATAAGCACAGGGCGAATCGAAAAATTCTTTGGAATTGAAAGCCTTGATATTTTCTCTTTCATCTCGTCAACAATATCAAAACGAATCGTTTTTTTAGAGTATTTAATTTCACAAACATACAGTGTATTAAATTGTGTTTGGATCAGATAATCAATTTGACAACCCCTCATCCGTGTTGTTCCTCTTTGAAAGTAAGGGTTATCAAACACAATCTCCTGAGAAATAACACCTAAGGTTTTTTTAATCAAGCTCCTATTGTTTAAAATCAAATTTTCAACTTGCAACCCCATAATGCTAGACCAGGCTGGGAGGTTTAAAAGACTAATGTCTGAAAAGTCACCATGAATTATTTTTTGTTCATTGGGTGAAATATATTTCAGATAAAACCGACAATAATTATCACTTAGACGATATTCAACCAATTTAGATATTGATCCGCTTGCAATATGCCAAGTAACATCTTTTGCTATAAAACCAGCCTTCTCAAGATTTTCTAACATCTTATAATCGCTACCATTACCTGACATACTGCATTTTTCAAAAATTATTTTCGATTCAGCCGGTCCTGACACCAATACTTCAAGAATAGTTCGATATACATCTTTTTTATCATTGAATAGGTCTGAGAAAATTTTGTTAAATTCATTAAATAATATACCTTCTTTATTGAAACACAACTCTCTAATATTATATTCTGCAGGCTTATTAGCTTCCATTTCTTCTAAGTATCGAGGCACGCCCCCAGTGACTGACAACATCAATAATTTTTCTTGTGCTGACACACGGTTATTGGTACCCCAAAACTTAATGCAGTCGCTAAGTGGCAATGGGTCCAACGTCATAGTCAAAGATTCACGACCCAGAAACCCTGTACTGCTAATAATATTATCATCCATCCACATAGAAATAGAACTACATAGCGCTAATATGAGTTTTGAGTTTTGAGTAAAATAGAGGTCCCATGCGACTTTAAGTTTAGACAAAAACGTTGGATCATCCATCGCCATCCACGACACCTCATCCAAAACGATAAGCACTTCACCTTGCTTGACTTGCTCCGAAAGATGCCAAAATAGGTCACCCCAATCATCTGTCTTAAGGCCTCTTAGCCCGAACTCCACACCTAGCTGACGAGCAAATTCCTCTCTTTGATCCTTAGCATTCAAACCCTCTTCAGGTGCCAACCCTGAAAAAACGTGTGTCTTGCCTATAAGCTTGCCAAACTCAACAAGCGTGCGACTTTTACCAATACGTCGACGCCCCTTCATCAACAAAAGCCTTGCAAATCCTTGATTTAAAAGATTTTTTAATTTTTTCAGCTCGCGTTTTCGCCCTATAAACATTAGATATCTCCAGCGTCAAATCGACATTTGTCGATTTGACGACATTATATGGAGATTAAATGCCAGCGTCAAATCGACAAATGCCGATTTGACGACAAAAATAAAGGCATTAACATTAGCGTCAAATCGGCATTTGTCTATTTGACGCTGGAGAATTCCAATTGGAGACAACCGCGAGCCTGAGCACTGCAGGAGCTATCAAAATAATTGCAATTTTGTTGCATAACCTACTACCGAAAACAGCATAATATTCGACCACAGCGAGGACATTTCTTCCGTTTAGCAAATGACTTTCGGCTAATATGTTTAAATACCTGGAACACTTATGTATAACTATAACCTCAGTTTTGCGTGAAGTGTCAGTATAACAAACAACACAGCTGACAAAATACCGGAGTACAGTGCGAATTTTAGTTTTTGAGTTGGTCAGCCGTCTTAAGGCGCTCAAATGTATCCATATGTTTTATATCAACTTTTTTTTGGATATGATTTTCTCTTGATCAAGTCAGCATTGTTCCGTAAACTGCCTCGAATGCGAAATCGACCAAACATTAGAGTTCTACTGATCATTGGGTTGGCCATCACCCTTGGCGCCTTCTCCACCACTGAGGCATTACGCTCTAACTCCAACTCCTTTTATTGGCATCTTCCCTTCACACGCTATCAGACTGTATGGCAGTCCATGTCGCACCACTATGGCTTAAAATACAACTCAAAAAATCAAATGGTGAATAAAGAGCTGCGCTTCTATCTGCGCCGCCCACACTACATACTCGAGCTCACCCGCAATGCCGTACCTTATATTTACTATATCTATCAACAAACCCGCAAGCGCAATATGCCCGCTGAATTAGCACTACTCCCCATGATTGAAAGTGACTACAACCCATTTGCCTACTCACGCACAGGGGCAACTGGACTGTGGCAAATGATGCCCGGCACCGCTTCAGGGTTTGGTTTGACGATTAACTGGTGGTATGACGGTCGTCGCAGCATCATCGACTCCACTCAAGCCGCCCTTGATTACCTCACTTACCTGCACGAATTTTTTGGCAATTGGTTATTAGCCATTGCTGCTTATGATTCGGGGGAAGGAACGGTGCAAACGGCCATTGCTTATAACAAGCGTCATCATCGGCCAACCGATTTCTGGTCCTTACCTTTACCGAAAGAAACCAAACTGTATGTACCAAAATTATTGGCGCTTGCTGCTATCATGCGCAACCCAAACGGCTATCGGATGCCTGTAGAACAAGTGCCCAATCAATCTTACTTCACTGCAATTAACATGACACAGCAAGTTGATCTTTCTGAAGTAGCCAAATTGTCTCATACCGACATACGTACCGTGCTTGCGCTTAATCCCGGTTTTCGTCGTTGGGCAACCACACCTCATGCCGACTACTCATTACTACTACCCAATGATAAAGCCATTAACTTTAAAGAAAAGATGGCATCTGCAAACTTACATCCTATTACTTGGCTGCATCATAAAGTTGAAAGCGGCGAATCACTGGGTGTTATCGCTAGAAAATATAAAACAAATCTTGCCATACTCAAACGCGTTAATCACCTAAGCTCTAACACCATTCATTCTGGTCAAGATTTATTGGTGCCTTTATCCTATCGCGGCAAAAAAATTAGAGCCTTCATGAAGCAACATAGCAGCATACGCGAAGATAAAATTCCAGGACCAAAATTAATTGAGTATACGGTTAAATCCCGCGATAACTTATGGACAGTTGCTGCACGTTACGGTGTAACAGCCAATCAAATTCGCTACTGGAATAGTTTATCTTATAACAGCAGCTTAAAGATCGGCGAAAAACTCACCATCTGGCGGCACCACCGCTACCACTCAAAACAAACACATTACAAAGTGCGTCGTGGTGATACGATAAGCATTATCGCTTATCGATTTGGTATCAATGAAAAAACATTGCGCGACTACAATCACCTTAACAATAACATTGTTCGTTTAGGGCAAAGGTTAATAATACCATCGCGGGCTTTAACTAAAGGGCATTATAAAAGAAAACTAGGAAACCAAATGCTAGTTCATCACGTTCGTTCTGGAGAGTCCTTAAGCGTGATCGCTGAATACTACCGCGTCACCATGAGCAACATTATGAATTGGAACCACTTAAAAAATAACATCATTCATGTTGGGCAGCCTTTAAAACTGTATTTGCATGGATAGAATCGGCTCAACCACTCGTCAATAAAGCTTCAACGCGCTCGAGTTCATTTGGAGAACCGTACACAATTAAGATATCGTTTGCTTGCAGCAGTGTATCACTGGTGGGCTTAATGCTGTATTGGCCACGACGGATAGCAATAACTTCAACACCATATTGCGGCAATGTGAGCTCTTTTAAATTGGTGCCAATAACATGTGCTTTTTCTGGTATTGCAATCGGCGTTAAATACTCATGCAGATGACCCTTCGAAGTCGCTTCATCATATGTGCCAGGAAATATTTTATTGAGTAGCGTATAGTTTTGATCGCGCACTTCTTGCAAAATATCCGATACTTTACCTGGAGAGACTTGCATCGATTGCAACAATTGATGCGCTAACTTCAAGCTCGTTTCAAATATTTCTGTCACAACCTGTGTGGCACCATGCTTTAATAAATGCTCATATTCCGAATCATCTTTACCCCTAACAATAATAGGAATATTAGGTTTTAAGCGACGAATTTGGTCTAACACAATAACAGCCGCGGGCGCATTTTCAAAACTAATCACGACTGACTTTGCTCGATCAATACCTGCCGCTTTCAACAATTCAACATGCTTAACACTACCAAACAAAACATTATCACCCGCCAACCGTGCTGTTTTCACAAGAGCAGGGTCAAGCTCAACAGCAACCCAGGGCAAATTAACCTTATCTAACAAGCGTGCAATGTTTTGACCCACTCGACCATACCCACAAATCACAACATGGTCAGACAACCCACCACCATTTACATACTGCAGCAATTCATCTTCTGGTTTTTGTTTTAACCATTTTTTCGGTAATATAAATTTCACGATCTGATCATTACGTTGAATAATAATAGGCGCCAATGCAAAACTAATCAATAAACCTGCCAATACAACTTGTCCATAATCTGCTGGCAATAAGTTATTTGTCAGCGCCAAGGTTAATATTGCAAAACCAAATTCACCACCCTGCGCCAAAATCACACCACTACGCAAAGATGCCCTGGCATCAACCCAAGATAAACGACACAACACTGTTATCAACAATGATTTACCCAACAACAATCCCACCAACAATAATACGATCCATTCCCAGGTTTGCCCCCATG
>JAJFJO010000022.1 GCA_021774015.1 Gammaproteobacteria bacterium | reverse complement strand
GAAATTAACCAAGAGCAATTGGACTTATTGGCTGATAAAATGAATAACACACCCAGAAAATGTCTTGACTACAGGACCCCGAGGGAGCTATTTTTAAAGCTCTTTAAAGAGGAGTGTCGCACTTCACTATAGAATTCGCCTGATGCCTGTGTTGCAATTAATTGTTGTGCAACAAAATTTTCGGCAAAATACCCTTTGTAAGAACCGTAGTCATAATCATAAATTAATTTGGGTTCTAACCCGCTCATTGCGCCTAGTGCACCTACATCAAACATCATGAGTTTGAAAAAATTTTCTCTTGCATACGCAGATAATGGCTGGCGAATCGTATCGATCACTGGAGTCCCAATCACTAATTCTGCTGCCTTCAACCAGTCAATCACGTTGATCAACTGACTGTAACGATTTACACCTGGAATAATACCTTTAAATTTAAAGCGCGATGTACTGCTGTCTTGTGACTTTGATAATTGTGCGGGCACAGAGCGCCACGTGCGGTCAATATGCATCGCATTCACTTTTCCAGAATGTTTTGCTATATCACTGTAGTAATTTTGAATTAATACATCTTGTTTTTCACGCACAAGTTGAAAAGCAGTAAATAAAGAATCCTGATGTTCTATAAAAGTCGTAATAGCTTCCGGTAAGCCACCTGTAATAAAGTACTGCTTGAGTCGTTGCCAAAGATGCTGATGCGCTAAATCACCTACTCTTTTATTGGTATCAATGTCGTATAAATATTCCAAGCCATATTTGTCACCAATACCCCCAAGAAACTCCGTAAATGTCATCGGGTACAAGTGCAGCATATCTACTTTGCCGACAGGATATGATCCATCACTTAATTGCAGGCCCAGCAAGGAGCCAGCACTGCATAAATTCAGTTTTGGCATTTCCTCACAAAAATATTTTAGGCTTGAGTGTTTTTTTGTTTTAAAATCAATGGTTTAGGAAAATTTTGTTTGGGTGTGGGGAGTTATAACAAAGTTACCCAAGGTTACGGATATTGTCGCATACATTGGTAACGTCGATAATATTGAGTAACTTTATTATAAATGAGCTTTGCGTAGGGACCTTTATTTCAGTTTTTTCTGCGCAATATGCAGGCCAATCAATTGTGCAATCCAGACGGTTAAATAGATCTGCCCTGAAATCGCTTCGATCCATGAGAAAGTTCTTGCTGCGCTGGAGACGGGTGAGATGTCCCCAAACCCAAGTGTAGAAAGCGTTACAAAACTATAATAAATAAAATGGAGCACGCGTACATCCGGATTGTTTGAGAGTCCTTTAGTCATGGTATATGCGTCGGGAGATAAGGTATAAATAATTAAATGTACAAAACTCCAGGTGAGGCCGATTAATAAATATCCGCAGATAGCGCCGAATATGGTGCTAGAAGTGATTTTTTTATCCTCTAAGACGTAATTTAGTACAGCGGTTGTGATAATCATAAAGAAAATAATAGTGACTATGTAGTCTAAAACAAAAACTTCTTTATTTTGGGTAATAAATAGAAGAGTCCAATGACCTATCAAAGAGAGTGTAGCGAAAATAATACCAATTATTAAAAAGCGCGAACGATGTTTGATGATATAGACGCTAAAAAATAGAGTCAAAGTGAATAGGATGCCGAAGACAGTCATATCCTCTGTGCTATCGACAAAGAATGGATTTAGGACAAAAAAGAGCATCAGAGCAATAAATAAAAAGAAGAAACGATTTTTTTCAATAATTTTAATAGGCATGCGTTTAAATCCAACTGAAAAAACCATTATACCCTCGCATGCATATTGATGGAATGGGATAACAGTCTTTGTTAGAATGAAAAATCATATAGTTACTATACAAGGATTGTTTGCATGCTACCACACAGGTTTCGATTTTTTCGCCGCACTTTATTATTATTGCCGCTCTTATTGATTTTGGCTGCTTGTCATAAAGAAGAGAAGCCTAAAAAAGATGATGTGCGCCCCGTTAAAACGATGGTTGTGGGACAACCAAAAAGTGAGGTGATTCGCAATTTTCCAGCCAGAGTTCTTGCACATGATGAGGCTCGTTTGGCGTTTGAAGTGCCTGGTAGATTAGTGAAGTTTCCTGTTGTTGAAGGTCAAGAAGTTAAGGAAGGCGAGTTGCTGGCAGCATTAGACCCTCATCAATATGAACAGAAAGTTAATGAAACTAAGGCGCAATATATTCGTGCCAAAGCAGATTATGATAGGGCTGAGAAACTTGTTAAGAATGATTATATCTCTAGAACAGATTATGATAAAAAGCGTGCGGAATACATCGCTGCTGAAGCGAACTACAATACAGCAAAAAGAGATCTGCGCGACACTAAGATCACCGCCCCTTTTGCGGGTTTAATCGCAAGAAAGCTAGTAAAACAGTATGAAAATGTTAAGGCGAAAGAAGATATAGTTTTGTTGCAGGATGTGGAGACTTTAGATATAGAGATCAACGTGCCGGAATATATTATTCTTAATCTGAAAAAAGCAAATCAAAGCCATGGTGGTGACACCAATGCTAAAGTTATTTTAGAAGGTGCGCCAACGAAGGAATATGCACTTAAATTTAAAGAATTTTCATCAGAAGCAGATCCAGAGACACAAACATATCGGGTTGTATTCATGTTACCAGCACCGGCAAATGTTAATGTGTTTCCTGGTATGACAGCTACTGTGAAAGTGCCGCTACCAGACCTCAAATTAAATAAGGGTGAGTATATAGCTGTTCCAAGTGAGGCTGTTGTTAAAAGTGCTGATGGTAAGCCAATGGTATGGGTGGTAGATACAGCGGCGATGACAGTGAGTCCGCGCCATGTTGAGGTATCACGATTGGATAAAAGTACGATAAGAATTTTATCTGGTTTAAAGTCCGGCGAAACAATTGTAATTGCGGGAGCTCAGTTCTTGCAGAAAAATCAAAAAGTATCAATCATGCAGCCGTTAAAAGGATCTTAAATGAACATCGCAGAATATTCGATTACGCGAAAAGTTGTTTTATGGATGATTATTGTTTTGATGATCGCCGGTGGTGTCATTGCTTACAAAGATTTGGCGCGTTACGAGGATCCTGAATTTACGATTAAAGAAGCCAAGGTGATGACGCAATATAATGGTGCGACACCGCTAGAAGTTGAGCAAGAAGTCACAGACAGAATCGAAAAAGCGATTCAGCAAATGCCACAAATTAAACGAATCACCTCCTTATCGCGACCCGGTATTTCAGATATTACCGTTGTTATTAAAGATAAGTATACCTCAAAAGATTTGCCGCAAGTGTGGGATGAGTTGAGAAGAAAGGTCAGCGATATTCAACATGAATTGCCGCCGGGAGCAGGGCCGTCTTTGGTGAATGATGATTATGGTGATGTGTATGGCATGTATTATGCTTTGGTGGGGCCAGGGTTTAGCTACCGTGAATTAAAACATTATGCTGATTTATTAAAAAAACAGCTGTCTCTAACAAAGGGTGTTGCAAAGGTAGTTATTGGCGGTGAGCAAGATGAAGCTATTTTTGTCGATATTTCACATACTAAAATGGCGCAGCTGGGAATTTCACAGGAACAAATCTATCGATTGCTGAAATCACAAAATTTTGTGGCTTATTCGGGTAGTGTTCGCGTAGGGGATGAATATATCCGTATTAGTCCTACCGGTGAATTTAGTTCGGTTGGTGCGATTGGAGACATATTAATTCGCAGTAATAAATCGAAGCGACTTATTCGCTTGAGTGATGTTGCTCAGGTAACTCGTGGTTATAAAGAAGTGCCTTCTAATTTAGTCTATTTTGATGGCAAGCGCGCATTAACGTTAGGTATTTCTATTGTATCGGGTGGTAATGTTGTAAAAATAGGGCAGGCAGTTAAAAATACAGTCAAAACCGTTGGAGCCGTTATTCCTGTTGGCATTCAGATAAAACCTATCTATAACCAACCTGAGCTGGTAAAGGCATCGGTTAATGGGTTTGCTATTAGCGTGCTGGAAGCGCTTGCTATTGTTATTGCTGTGTTGCTTATTTTTATGGGGTTACGTAGTGGTCTTATTATTGGGGCGATACTGTTGCTCACTGTTTTAGGCACTCTGTTTATCATGCTAGTACTTGGTTTGGACTTACAGCGTATTTCTTTAGGGGCATTAATTATTGCCTTAGGTATGATGGTGGATAATGCGATTGTCGTGGTCGAAGGAATATTGGTGCAAACACAGCGAGGCATTGATGCATTAACGGCAAGTAAAGAGACGGTCAGTCGAACTATGTGGCCATTATTAGGTGCAACGATCATCGGTATTTTGGCGTTTGCACCAATTAGTTTATCGCAAGATTCTACAGGCGAGTATACGGCGTCTTTATTTTATGTTGTGGGTATATCATTAATATTAAGCTGGATATTGGCAATCATGGCGGCGCCTTTGTTTGGGCATATGTTTTTAAAACCAGCAAAAAATATGCGGACTCAAGAAATAGAAGAATCTAGGCAGTATGATGGAACATTATTTAGGTTGTATAGGGGCTTTTTAAGTGGATGTATTAAGGCGCGTTGGCTTACTTTGATGGTTTTGGCTGGGCTTTTAGTAGCGTCTTGTTATGGCTTTCTTTTTGTGAAACAAAGTTTTTTCCCGAACTCAACCAACCCACTTTTTTATATTAATTTTTGGGGCCCGCAGGGTATGGATATTCGCGCTACAGCGAATGAAATGAATGCGATTGAAAAACACATTCGCACTATTCCCGGCATTACATCGGTGACTTCGGTTGTGGGGCAAGGGGCAACACGGTTTATGTTGGTGTATTCGCCTGAAAAAGCCAACACCAGTTATGGACAATTTTTAATTGGCGTTAAAAATTATGATGATATTGATCGTTTATCGCGCGAAGTTAAAAATTATATTTTGAAAAGCTATCCGAATAATGAGCCAAAAACTCAAATTATACGATTAGGCCCAGGTAAAACATCAAAAATTGAAGTACGTTTTAGTGGGCCAGATCCAAAAGTGTTGCGCATGCTTTCCGAAGAAGCGCAAAAAATCATGCATGCAAACCCAATGGCAATTGATGTGCGCGATGACTGGCGAGCGCCAACAAAAATTATCGTTCCTGTGTTTTCTGAGCAGCAAGCACGACAAACGGGAATTAGTCGTGAGGCATTGAGCGATGCATTAGAGACGGCTTTTACCGGAAAAACAGTGGGGCTTTATCGAGAGGGTGATAAATTAATTCCTATTATTTCAAGGCCTCCAGATCAGCAACGTTTAGATGCAGCAAGTATTGATGATGTGCAGATTTGGAGCCCTTTGTTACAAAAATCAGTTCCTGTCGGCCAGATAGTATCGCGCTTTAAAACGAAGTGGGAAGATTCCATTGTGCATCGACGCAATCGTATTCCTACTATTACTGTTTCTACTGACCCACTGTCTGGGCCAGTGAGCGCCGTGTTTAATCAGTTGCGTCCAAAAATTGAAGCTATCAAACTGCCACCAGGGTACAAACTAGAGTGGGGTGGTGAATATGAAGACTCGCATGATGCACAAGTAGCGCTTGCAAAAAATTTACCGCTGGGTTTTATTTCCATGTTTGTGATCACGGTAATTTTGTTCGGCGCGATGCGGCAGGCATTAATTATTTGGTTGTCTGTGCCGTTGGCAGTGATTGGTGTGACGGTTGGCTTGTTGTCGACGAATACAGAATTTGGTTTTATGGCCCTGTTGGGATTTTTAAGCTTAACAGGGATGTTAATTAAAAATGCCATTGTGTTAATCGACCAGATTGACTTCGAAATTGCCGAAGGCAAGGAGGCGTTCCAAGCAATTATTGATTCTGCCTTAAGTCGTGCGCGCCCTGTATTTTTAGCTGCATTAACCACGGTGCTTGGCATGATTCCACTGTTGCCGGATGCATTCTTCTCAGCGATGGCGGTGGTTATCATGTTTGGTTTGTCATTCGCAACGGGTTTAACGCTGATCGTCGTGCCAGTGCTTTATGCGGTATTTTTTCGTGTTAAGACGCCGGAGTTGGCGACAGCCTAGCGAGGTGGGGTTAAGTTTCAATTTTTGCAATCAAGAATTGAGGCTTGACCTCATCAGTTTGGTGTAGCACCAAAAGTCACCTATCATTACTCAGCGTTTTTTGTTACAGTTTGGCGCTATGCTATTGATAGGCGAATAATCTAATGACATCAACCCAAAAGAAGTATCTACCTTGGTTTATCTGGGGGTTGGGCGCATTTTTCTTTTTCTCTGAATACTTTGCGCGAGTAGCGCCTAGCGTTATGGCTTTACAGTTAATGAGTTCCTTTCATGTGGACGCGTTGTCTTTAGGGACTTTATCTGCTTTTTTCTATATTTCGTATCTTGGCATGCAGTTGCCGGTGGGTTTGTTGATTGACCGATATAGCATGCAAAAATTGCTCGTTGGTGCGGGTTTAATTTGTGCGCTCGGTTCCTTCACTTTTGCAATAGCTCCAACCGTAAGTATCGCAGCCGCGGGTCGTTTTATGATTGGTTTTGGTGCTGCATTTGCATTTGTCAGTGCGTTGAAGTTGGCTTTAGTCTGGCTGCCAGAAAATCGTTTTGGTTTATTTGCTGGAATTACACAAGCACTAGGTATGTTGGGCGCAGCATTTGGTGAGGCGCCAATGTCAATGATTGTCGAGCGTTATGGTTGGCGCAACACCATGTATGGCATTGCATTAATGTTTTTAATTTTGGCAGTGTTATTTTATTTTTTCATTAAGGATAAGCCGCGCCCACTGTCAGAGCGTCATGTGAATCATCAGCCATTTTCAAGCAGTTTAAAAGCCGTTTTTAGTAATCCACAAAGTTGGTGGAATGCACTTTATATTGGTTTATTATATGCACCTACAGCAGCATTTGGTGAGCTCTGGGGCGTCACATTTTTACGTCAAGCGCATGGCTTGTCGGCCACAGATGCTTCTTTTGCAATAGGGTTAATCTTCATTGGTTGGGGTGTTGGTGGCCCAATATGTGGGTGGTTATCGGATCGGATAGGTAGGCGCAAACCGCTGATGTTTGTTTCATCCGCGTGCGGATTTTTACTGCTATCCATTATTATATTTTCAACCAATCTACCAGAAAAAACACTTTTTTTATTAATGTTTCTATTTGGTTTTACTAATACAGCGTTGACTGTTTCGTATGCTTTAGCGAGTGAGATTAATCCCAGGGCAGTTGCGGGAACATCGCTGGCATTAGCTAATGTTGCATCAGTCATCATTGGTGCGAGCTTACAGCCTGTTATTGGTGAGATTTTGGATGTTGTTTGGGACGGCTCAGTGATTAATCATGTGCAAATTTTTACGCTTGCGAATTATCGAAGCGCGCTAACTATCTTACCAATATGTTCTTTGTTGAGCTTGTTTTTTGCGTTCTTTTTAAAGGAAACGTACTGCAAGAAAAAAGATTAAGCCGAGAAAGAGGACCCGCAGCCACAAGTGGTTTTAGCATTTGGGTTGCGAATAACAAACTGAGCGCCATTGATATCTTCGCGATAATCGATTTCTGCATGTTGTAAATATTGGAAGCTTAAGGGGTCGACCAGCAACTTTACAGAGCTTGATGTGCCGCCTTCACCACCCTCATCGTCGTCCTCTTCTTCCACTATTTTTTCGACCACGATATCGTCATCATTAATCGCTTCATCGAATGTAAAACCGTATTGAAACCCAGAGCAACCGCCACCCGAGATATAGACTCGAAGGTTCAAGCTAGGGTTTTCCTCTTCATCAATAAGGCTTTTGACCTTCTTTGCAGCCGCATCGGTGAAGATTAGGGGTTCTTTTGGGGTTTCTTGCGTGCTCATTTTATGGCTCTTTTAGTTTATTATTTGTGCAGATTATCAGGCTTACACGGCCTTAAGTCAATAGTAGTTTTAATGATTGTATCTCTGAATACGCTGTTCTGTTATTATACGGATAAATTTTAGAAAAATAGAAATACGTGGTATTAAATGAAAAAAATATTTTATCTTATAGCGTTAGTATTGCTGGCTCTGGCTTTCTATGAAATACGTAGCAAGGCAGGCACGTTGCCAGTGTCTAATGAGGTGATGCAGCAATGTCATGTGTTTATGTCAGCCCAAAAAATTAAAACCAAGTAGGAGGGTTTTTTATGTTGTGGGTACTCAGTTTTCATATCATTTTTGTGGTAGCTTGGTTTGCTGGTTTGTTTTATTTGCCGAGGCTTTATGTTTACCACGCGGCGAGTTCTGATGAGATTAGTATCGAGCGTTTTAAGGTGATGGAGCACAAACTCTTTTACTATATTCTGACGCCAGCCGCTGTTTTGGCGACTATTTTTGGTTTGTGGGCGTTGAGCTTTGGATGGAGCTTCTATATCAGATCAGGTTGGAT
>JAJFJO010000210.1 GCA_021774015.1 Gammaproteobacteria bacterium | reverse complement strand
CCTATGATGAATATCGCAATATTTTTTCTAAAGATACGGCTTTGTTGCGCCGTTTTCAAAAAATAGATGTTGAAGAAACAACGCCAGAGCAAACCGTTGAAATAATACAAGGGTTGCAACCCCATTTTGAAAAACATCATGGATTACAATATAGTGATGAAGCTATTCAGAGAGCGGTACATTTATCATCGTACTATTTAATAGATCGTTTTCTGCCAGACAAAGCTATTGATGTGATTGATGAAGTAGGTTCTCATTGTCAGTTGCATGTTGAAGCTGATGAGCACTGTGTGCGGCTGGAAGATGTTGATACGGTTTTTTCAAAAATGGCGAATATTCCACTGCAGCAGTTGCAGCGTTCGGATCAAGAGATGATGAAAAACCTATCAACACAGTTAAAAGCATCGGTGTTTGATCAGGATGAAGCAATTGAAGCGTTAACAGATGCAATAAAAATTTCACGAGCAGGATTACGAGATAAGACAAAACCTGTAGGTTCATTTTTATTTACAGGGCCAACCGGCGTCGGTAAAACCGAAGTGACGCAGCAGTTAGCGCATGAAATGGGAATTGATGTGCTGCGTTTCGATATGTCTGAATATATGGAAAAACACTCAGTAGCCAGACTCATCGGTACGCCGCCGGGTTATGTGGGGTATGAGCAGGGTGGTTTGTTAACGGAAGCACTGATTAAAAAACCCTATTCGATTGTCCTATTTGATGAAATTGAAAAAGCACATCCCGATATTTTTAATATATTGCTGCAAGTAATGGATTATGGTCGTTTAACGGATAACAATGGTAGAAGTGCTGATTTTCGGCATGCCATTATTATTATGACATCCAATGCAGGAGCGACGATGTTGGAGAAAAATGTGATAGGATTTTCCCAAGGCCAGCAAGCTCCTGATTCGATGGCTGCCATTGCGGGAACATTTCCCCCGGAATTTCGCAATCGATTAGATGCTATTGTGCAGTTTAAACACCTTGAAAAAGAAACAGTAGTTAAAGTTGTTGATAAATATATGAGGGAATTGGATTCTCAATTGAAAGAGCAAGATATGGTGATGGAAGTAAGTGGAGCAGCAATACAGTGGGTTGCAGAGTGGGGTTATGACCGCCATATGGGCGCGCGCCCTATCGCACGCTTGATTGATGAAAAAATCAAGAAACCATTAGCTGATAAAATTTTATTTACTAAACGTCATGGAAAAGTGTTTATTGATGTTAGTGATGGTGAGATTCAGGTGGTGATTTAGTTTGCGATCCGCCTGTCATCCTGAAAACGAGCGCGAGCGAGTTATTCAGGATCCACTCCGCTTTAAAGCGCTGGGTCCTGAATGATTTGCAATAATTACCAACATTTTACCCATTTAATATTTACTTAAGAATTTTGTTGAATGTAAATATTGGAAATTCCTTGCAGTCAATGTATGATTGTTTTTGTAAGATAAAGCTTACACTAAATCTAAGGAAAACATTTTGTATATGGATATAACAGCTCTAAGTTTAAATTAATCTCGTGATTGCTTATTTTTTGTAGTTATTCTATTGGTACATATTGTTTAGTTTTCTGAGGAAACATTGTGTTTGAGGTTCTCAAGTGTGCAAGATATTTGCTCGCATTGAGATTGCCTCAGTATACTTTTTTAAAAGGATTTAAAAAAATGAGACAAGGAAGTGATGGTAACGTACTGGCAACCCCGTGCCCTGACGAAAATGGGTCGTTCACGACAGAGGTATTGACTGACGCAACACTGCGTGCTGCTCAGGCCGCATTTAAAGCACATCAAGATAGCAATAGAAGAGAATGTGCTGAGCAATTTCGGCATGACACTCCGTATGCTTTTGACATTAAGATTGATCGAAGTCTGGTTCCTTCAGGTAGTCCTGTGCAAGATTTTAGGTTCTTATATTTTGGTAATGGACAAGGTGGAATTCAGCTTGATAAGTCATCCGGTGTTAGTGGTGGTTCTGGTAGAGTTACTTGTTACTACGCAGTAAACATCACCTCTGCAGGTAATGATATTGCATTTAATTATAGTGGAAAGCTACGCGCTGCTAAATATATCAGCGATGGCTCTACGGAAGATCCCAGCACTGAGCGTGAAATTACTCGAATAGTGAATGGTGGTAATGGAATGATTGTCAATTGGGGGCCTTATAATATGGCTGATACTAAAGCTATTATTGACATGCCGTTTTTTAATCCTAAGAAAGGGTACATGGACGTTCTTGATTATCTGCAAGATGATCGGATTCATTCAACCCAAGAAAGATGTGCGGTTGCTCGATTGATGGTTAAAGAGCTTAGCTGGCTTCATAAATTAGGATTTCTTCATCGAGATGCTAAGCCGGAAAATTTTATGATAAATCCTGCGAAAGGAATACGTGAGGATGGTATGTTTAAAGGTAGGATTATTGATTTTGGTTTTGGAGTGAGAGCTGAAGATGCTGCGGCAATGCCATGTGGTACCTTGGGGTATATGGCACCAGAGGTATTGTTGGGAAGAAAGCACAGCACGGCAAGTGATGTTTTTTCATTAGGAGTAAGCTTATTCACTTTATATGCACAAGGTTCAGAATATGAAGCAGCGCTACAGAACTATAATTCAGAACTAAATAACTGGTATATAACATTACATTCACCAAGTAATGTGGCTGAGCAACATGAAAATGAAAATGAAAAGGTAAAAGACAAAACGTGGCTTGAGCAAATGATAACAATAGTCAATCTTACCTTTCCTGATAAGGTGCGCGAGATGAGTGGCGTTGAATTGGATTGCCCAGAAAACAGATTGATTCGTGAATTAATAATTAAAATGTTGCAGTCAAAGCCTGATGAGCGATGCAATTTAGATTATGTTTCGGAACAGTTAGCTGCAATAGCTGGGGTTGCTGCCAGTTCTGCTCCAGAAGTAAATATTAATATACCAGATGAGGAACCTGCCGTTGAAATGCTTGTTTCTGAAAGTGCTAATCGGCCAGGACAGGCTTCACCTGCTAGTGCTGAAAGTGGGGCAGCAGCTAGTCTGCCTGTAGGTTTCGGAGCGGGCCTTTTTGGGGCGGGAGCTGCACAAAGTGGTCCTCCAGTAGCGGATCGATATATAAGACGATCATTTAGTGCTTGTGGTTAGTTCTATTCTATAAAAGTGCAGCTTTGCTGCACTTGCTTTGTTGAGCTTAGCTTTTGTTCGCAGGATAAATTACACCTCTTAGTTAAAAACAGGTATTTTTCACTAGTGTAAAATGCTTTTATATATCATATATTATCTCGGTTAGATTGTATTTTAGATGGCGTT
>JAJFJO010000209.1 GCA_021774015.1 Gammaproteobacteria bacterium | reverse complement strand
GGGTATAAGGTATAGAATAGCAGGGTTTTACAGTAACATCTTATTTTCAAAGTGAAAATAACTTTCATATCATTGGAGCACATTGATATAGGCTGATATCCTACAGACGAGAGATGATGAAGGGCGTAACTTTTATCCACCGGCCGCAAGGACGTGGCTGCACCGACATTGTGATATATGGGTGTTAGTACAAAATACAAAGGTTGGCCGGACTAACTTTTCTTTATGATAGTAAAATTCACAATCCATCTTTAAGCACTAGCCTGGCCATCAGGTTGTTGATTATATGAATGCATAAATATATTCAACAAGAAGGAGTGAGGTATGCCAAAACAATTTTTCTTGGATGATGCACATAACATTACAAAAAATCCTAGACTTTATCGCTTGTTAGGTGATCTTGCCCATCGACCAAATATTAAAGCACACGCGACAGCGGCACTTCCTAAAAGTGGTGGTATGACGGCGATGTCAGTACTGAACTACTTTCATGCTTTAGGTGGTTTTAAAAATCATCGAGCCGGTGTCCTAGAAAGTAATCTTTTGTTCACAAAAAAAAGAAATGATGTTGGTAGTTTCCCTGAATATTTAGAACAAGTGTTAAATGAGCTAGAAGCGGGAGTTAAGCCAAATAGAAAATGGTATGCTAGGTGCATATGTGTGATATCTGCTCTTTATTTGTACCGCAAGCTAGTCAATACGAAAGAAGGACAAAAATTAAATTTCAGAGAATATGTGGTTGCATTGAAAAGAGATATTGAAAAAAACAGCGCAAAAAAATTAATAGCGGATTTAAAGTTAATTCTACCCGCGACTTGGTCACAAGCTAATATTGATACACTTATCAATGGTACAACTGATGTCACACAGAGCATTAAAAGTAATTTAGAAGAGATTACACGAACAGCCAATTATAAATCTAATTTTTGGTTACACTATCGATATTTGATTAACAAATTTGCTGAAATTTTTAGACTAAAGATGCTTTTTGGAATGGAAGATAAGCGGTATGGAGCACGTTTAGCCGAGGGCTGTTTAACTCAAGAGACTAAGTATGATTTTGCTGCTCATCAATTCTCTACGCCTACAACAAATACTAAAAGAGCTAAGGCGTGGGTCAAGCATTTATATGACTGTGACTATTTTTCGATTGTCTATGGGAAAAAAGGAAAGGTTGCTGGAAAAATTCCAATCGGGACATCTCCCGTAACACTAAGTGTTGGTGTGGGTGGTGGTAAACGAAAAGAAATAGTAGTTCAATGTATTCAAAAAAGGCATCATTATAATTTAATATTAAGTAAAGCGTTATTAGCAAGTGTAGACGTGAGTGTTGATATAGCTGATGCAGTTGGCGTTGGTCTAGGGCTTGAGGGGGCTATTGGCCAAGGTTTTGTGTTCACTTTTTTTGGGAATGACAGCCAAGCCCAATTAATATGGTTTATTGCGAGGCTTTTAGCCGGAGATAGGCAAGGTCGAAATACTTTTCAGCAACTCCTTGAGAACGAATTGAAGCCAGTCGGAGAATCCATAGCTGTATTGCACAGAAAGCAAATGGCTGCAGTATTAAAAGCGAGTGTTAAATTTCCACTTGATATACCAGCAATAGAAATTAATTTTGGTGCTGAACTAAATCTTAGAGTTGAGGGCTCTAGAGTAGTGATTGTTGGAGTCAATCGCCGAGAAGAAAACTTGGATTTATTTATAAAGGGTCGAGCGGCAGCAGAAGCAAGTGTTAACATTAATCTTCTAGAAGGTGATGACGAAACTGAGGTAAAGCCTACTGAGCGCGCTCAAGCTGGAGCAGGTGAAGCAGCAGCCGCTTCTGGTAAGGCTGAAGTAGCTGAAAGTGATGAGTCTAACGTTGAAAAATATTTTGACAGCAAAATTTTACAATCACTAACAGATGTAGGCCTTAGTGTTGAAGCTGATATCACTTCAGTTAAAGGTATTGGGAGAAGGTATATTTACCTCAAGCCAGCTCATGGTCAAGTTTCTGTCGAGGCGGATTTTAAATATAAATTACGCTATGAGACAACAGCAACAGCTTCTCTAAGGGCGACTGTTAATTTTAGTCATTTTTCGAAAGAATTGGGTCGGGATACTAAGTTTATCAAAGGCAAAAAATACCTTAGAGCTAAAGAAACAGGTAAGTCATGGGGACTCGAACAGGAGCTACCTATACAACTAGTTACAGCAACATCCGATAAATCTAAAGGGCTATCGCTATTTGGTTTTTTTAGCTACCAGAGAACAAACATTATTGAAGTGGGTAATAATGCTGATATCGTTGATGAGCATCATCATTATAAGCGAAGAGTCGCTGGCGCCAGAACTGCTGGTGGCCCAGGAGCTGGCGCGGGTCAATAAGGAGAGCGCTAAATTCGAGAGCACGAAAATTTCTGGGGCACCCCGATCGAAGCTTTACAAATCTATAATTTAAGCTGAATATTGAATTGTGTGATTCTTAGCGATTGTTTCAACTTACTCGATCATAACCATTCAAGATGCCCGCGCATCATTTCAATATGACCTTTTTTTCTGTTTTGTGAAGTACTTGAGATGC
>JAJFJO010000208.1 GCA_021774015.1 Gammaproteobacteria bacterium | reverse complement strand
ATTGATTATTTAGATATCCCTGCTTTTTTGCGGCGCCAGGAAGAAGAAGTTTAAGGGGCGTTTGAGGAATAAGGATTGCTGACTTCAAAGTGCACATATAACCTATTGATTCCGGATTACTTTTGGGGTTTTTCCCCAGGGGTATAGCCGGAATTCGTTTTGGGTGCTACAATGCGCGCCTTCTCAACAGGATAATATAACTAGATGATTTACCAACGCACATTACAAAATTCGATTAGGGCAACAGGTGTTGGAGTACACACCGGTGATAAAGTCTTTATCACATTGCGTCCAGCCCCAGCTAATACTGGTATTGTATTTTGCCGCACAGATTTGGATACACCTGTTGATATCAAAGCCGTTGCGAGTAATGTGGGTGATACAACACTTTCAACCTGTTTAGCAAAAGACAATGTGCGTATTGCCACTGTTGAGCACTTGTTGTCTGCTATGGCTGGTTTGGGAATTGATAATGCGTATGTTGACATTAATTCCCCTGAGTTACCGATCATGGATGGTAGCGCAGGTCCGTTTGTATTTTTGATTCAATCGGCAGGTATTGTTGAGCAAGAAGCGCCAAAGAAATTTATCCGTATTAAAAGGAAAGTAACGATTGAAGAGGGTGAAAAGCGCGTTGCATTAGAGCCACATAATGGTTTTGTTGTTAATTTCTCTATTGAGTATGACCACCCGGTATTTGATAAAAACAACCAAAATGTGTCGTTTGATTTTTCCATGCATTCGTATGTTAAAGACATTGCACGTGCACGTACGTATGGATTTTTATCGGACTATGAATATATCCGCAAAAACAATTTAGCGCGTGGCGCCAGCTTAGATAACGCGGTCGTTATCGATGAATTTAAAGTGATGAACCAAGATGGTTTGCGCTATATTGACGAATGTGTTCGCCATAAAATTTTAGACGTTGTTGGTGATCTCTATTTATTAGGTTACAGCATGATAGGGTCATTTGCTGGGCATAAGTCCGGTCATGCGCTGAATAATCGTTTATTACTGAAGCTACTTGCTGATGAAAAGGCATACGATATTGTTACGTTTGAAGACCCTGATCAGGTGCCAGTAAGATTTTTACAGCCGTTGACTGAATCTTAATACCCCTCTTTTTATTCGCCTTCACTATTGCTGCTTTGGAGTTGCCTTCAGGCAGGAGAGCGCCCTTCAAAATACGACCATATTGCAGACTACCTGCAAAGTGGTCGAAAAAATACCGACCATATTGCAGACTACCTGAAAAATGGTCGAAAAAATATTGACCATATTGCAGGGTACCGTTAATATGGTCAGCATGAATAGAATGAGATACTTACTTTCAGACCTGACTGAGCTTTGCTTTGAGAGTGGCAAAATGGCCTTTATTTCTGGTCCAAGACAGGTCGGAAAAACCACCTTCACAAAGGCCATGCTAGCTGAACGTGGTGTAGGAAACTACTACAACTGGGATGAAACAAAATTTCGGCGTCTTTGGTCTAAAGATCCGGCACAGGTTATACCGAAAACGTCATCTGAAAATAAACCACTGATTATCTTAGGTGAAATCCATAAAGCAAAATCTTGGAAGCGTAGCGTAAAAGGTATTTATGACACGTTACAAAGTCCGTGTGATATTATTGTGACGGGCAGTGCTAAACTTAATATTTATCGCCGAAGTAGTGATAGTTTGCTTGGTCGGTATCATAATTTCCGCTTACACCCTTTTTCTCTTAGAGAATTAGGAGCAAGTTTTTCAGAACCCTTCATCCACCCAGATAATTTGTTAGATCTGTTGTTTGAAGATGGTCAATCACATTTAATGGGTAGCCAAGAAATATTATCGCAATTAGATCGGTTTGGTGGATTCCCCGAACCTTTGATATCACAATCCGTGCGCACATTAAATTTATGGCAACGTAGTCGCATAGAACGCCTGATCAGAGAAGACTTGCGTGATCTTAGTCGCTTACTTGAATTAAGCCAAGTAGAAATGCTGGCTAGCCTTTTGCCTGAACGTGTTGCTAGCCCATTAAGTATTAATTCATTGGCTGAAGATTTAGAGGTTGCATTCAATACGGTAAAGCATTGGATAAAGTATTTAAAAGAATTGTTTTATTGTTATGAAATAAAGCCTTTCTCAAACTCATTACCACGATCCATCAAAAAAGAAGGTAAGCTTTATTTGTGGGATTGGAGTGAGGTTGAAAATGAAGGTGCCCGTTTTGAAAACATGACTGCGTCGCATCTTTTAAAATATGTGCATTATCTGAGTGATACGGGTTATGGCACTTATGATTTAAAATATATTAGAAACAAAGAAAAAAAAGAAATTGATTTTTTAGTAATGAAAAATAATAAACCTTGGTTCCCGATTGAGGTCAAATTAAACGATGATAAACCATCGCCTAACTGGAAGGCTTTTATGAAGCATCTAAAATGTGACCGAGCCGTACAAATCACGTCAAAGGAAAATGTATTTAAGGTGTACAAACAAGATGATTGGCAACTTCTGATAGTTAGTGCGAATAAGTTTTTTTCTTATCTGGTTTAAAATTAAGGTTTAATAGTTGATGAATGGCTTGAGCAAACACATCTTCTTCTCATCTAAGGTTAACTGATAAGTATTCTTTAGCTTTACCCGGGAAAATAGATGCCTTTAAATTGTTTTAACAAAACTCAGTCGACCTTTTATTGTCGAGGGGGTCTTAACGTGGGTTTAGCTCGAGATTCTGAGGATGTAGAGATTTGTTTAAATAGAAAAAAACCAGCTCCAATAGCGGCAGTAAGTCGAATTGAGGTTCTAGCTCTCGCTAACCTAAAAAAATTCTCTCTGAAAGATCTATGTGTTGCATTTGAAGTTGATCTAGTAACACAAGGTTGATACGTATTAGTCCTCCTTGCTGCAATAATAGCTGTAGCTGCAGCAATCGCAGCGGATGAAGTTATAGCAACGGGTCCAATCTTCTGGTCTGCAAATGCTGTGGTTTTATCGCGAGAAGGGAACAATGTGTTTGAGTGGGTAGTTTGATTAAGCTGGCCTGATGGTGGGTCTTGCTTGTCACAATTAGTTTCCGTACTCCATCTGCGCCCATCATATTTCATTTTATAGCCACTAAAGCAAAATAATAACCTCGCCTCATTGGGTTTTTCTGAAATAGTAGACTGAATAGCCTTGATGATTTTATCCATTTCATTTTCTCTAGGGTTTTCTGAAAATTTTGCATAGTATAATTTGACTGGTTTGTGATCAGTGGTATCATATTTAAAGCTTATATTTTCTATGCAGCGTATACCTAATTTTTGATATTGATCTTGTAAAAATCTAATTGGAGTGGTTGCAAAAACAGATTTCTTCTCAAGATTACAGAATACGAAAACTGCAAGAGATAGTAACGTATGAATGCCTTTGTTTCTGTATTCTCGGCGTGTTGCAGCTCTTGAGGCCTCGAACATTTCTGGATCACTCCGAATATCCAATTTTGAAAAATCCGGGCAATAATCTTCTATGTCGTAACGACCATTGACGGTGCTAGCTAGCCTCATGCAAGCAATCATCTTGTTGTGATGAAAAACTCCAAGCCAGATTGCATCTCTATCAAATTTATCTATTAATAATTTTCTTCCATTAGTGTCAGTAATAATAGTTTGCTCTGATGGATTATTTTTCTTGGGGGAATATTTATATTCAAGAACGTAAGTTTCATATAGCAGAGCTTGTGCGTTTGCTTTTTCGCCGGGGCTTAATGTTTTTATTTTATACATAGTGATTTCACCATTCTTAAGAGTGTATGTTACAAAATATCTGTTGGGAGAACCACATTAAAGAGTATTGCTTTAGCGACTGCCTCAGTTTTTGTCGCCACATTTAATTTCATCAATATTTTCTTGAGATGACTCTTTATTGTATTTTCAGTAGCCCCTAGTATTATCGATATTTCAGGTACAGTTTTCCCACGAGAAGTCCAAATTAAGCATTCGATCTCTCTGTCGGTTAATTGCTTTTGACATAAATTATATGTTTTAAACTCCCGCAATTTTATTCCAATTAATGCGGTCAATATTGGCATGGCATCACGCATTTTTTCAAGATGGTTTTTATCTGGAATGTGGTCTTCGCTAAACAAAAAAGTAAGGTTATTTATTTCGTTAGTGGATGAATTTATCGTTGTTGTTATTCCATTATAAATGCCATATATTTTTGCTTCCTCAAGTATTTCAAGTTGCTGGTCAGATAGCAACTCGTTTTTTAGATATTCACCCCATATTTGTGGGCTTCTATATGATTGGATGTTAGATAGAACTGGGTCAGTACTGGCATACTTATTGCAAGTGTATATTTTCCTCCATTCTTCAGGATAACTATCAATCGCATAAGGTTTGCTGCTTGAATTTACAGCTATGTCTTTGGGGATACAGATATAGGAAAACTTACTGAGATTATATGTTCTAATTAAGTCGTACAGTAATTCTCCCACTTCACTTTCATGATTTGCGAGTCTCATAGCCTTTATGCAGTCATTGAAATTCAAATCCAGCACCTCCACCGATACTTATACCATAAAAATTAATTTATTACAACCCCTCACCTGGGCGAGTGTGCTCAACTTACATTTACCGTATTGTATTGCTCATGATATTTAAATTGAAATTTCTTGGAGGAGAGGGGTGTGAGTAATTACAAGCCAATACTTCACGAGCTTGCTTTTTGGGCAATGTAAAATATCTTGCTAAAGGTGTTTTTTAAAATAAATTTCTATATCGTTTTCAAATTTACAACCTAAATCACATAATATGGAGAATACAAAAATGCCTAAATCAACAGACTTAAGAACAACTGCACTTCCTTTGATCACAAACGTCACGCTAGCTGATTATGATGCGCTGCGCCAACAAATGCAGGTGGCAATCGAAAAGAAAAAATATCTTTCTGATGATACTATAAATACGGACTTGAACGGTCTAGAACGCTTAACTGAGGATGTCATTTTTCTAGATGACATTCTTGATGACGTTGTTTTCACCCAATTTTCTTGTAAAGCTGAGGCCCAAGAGGCAGCTCAATCGCGTCGTACTATTGCTGATACTAGCGATAGTCGCAGAAGAATATTACCTTTCTTGCTTCTTGATGGTGCATTGCTATTGGCAGAATCTTCAGCTGTAGGTGAAGGTGTTACCGTTTTAGGTGTTTCGCTTGCCGGTAAAGTTGGCAGTAAATTGATTCGATCCAAATTTGCGAAATGGGCTGGTGGAGCCATCGGTAGTATGGTTATTGGTATGGCCAAAGAAAAGGCCAATGAATGGTTAATTGTACGTCCGAAAATCAAACGTTTTCTAACAGAATATCGTACAGCTATGGAAACATGGAAAACTTATAGCCCGGATCAAAAAATTGAAGCGGGTGATAGATTTATAACTAGGTTTATTGCAGTCAGTGGTATAGAAAGCGGCGATCTAACAAATTCTGGCTTACTAACGTTCGCAGCAGTCCAGTTACAAAGCGATTTATTACGTAGTACGATGGAGGCTGGGTTCTCCCGAGTTAATAGTAAGCTCGCATCCGTTGAAGCAACTCTTGATAGTATGAACGAACAATTTAGAACGCTGCAGCAACAAAATGTTGAGTTGATCCAAGACACTCGTTACAACCAAGGATTGATTAAGGGTGCAAATGATATGATCAAAGACATCAAAATCAATGCGATGCAATTCCAACAAGATATGTTGTCACAAATGAAAAGTGAGCGAGAAGCGATAGATGCTCTGCAAGGAATGGTTAAAACGATGGATGTCACCATGCGAGAAGATCATGGTAATATCTTATTAAGCCAACAAAAAATAGGTAAGGTATTGAGTAATTTTGTTGCTTATGAATACCAAAAAGATAGCGATGCTT
>JAJFJO010000207.1 GCA_021774015.1 Gammaproteobacteria bacterium | reverse complement strand
GGTAAATCAACCTTGATGAATATTTTGGGTTTTTTAGACAGACAAACTACAGGCACGTATACGCTAGATAGTATTAACTCTTCTGACTTTAGCAAAAATGAACTAGCACAGTTACGCAATCGAAAAATAGGTTTTATTTTTCAGTCATTTTTTTTATTGCCGAAATTAACAGCACTGCAAAATGTAGGCTTGCCACTATTCTATGCGAGAAAAAGTGCTAAATACATTAAAGAGCATTCAATGAGTATGTTGGCGCATGTTGAAATGGATAAATTTGCGAATCATAAACCAAATGAATTGTCGGGCGGGCAAAAACAACGTGTTGCTATTGCTCGTGCTTTAGTCGGTAAACCTGAATTAATTTTGGCAGATGAACCTACGGGTGCGTTAGACACTAAGACGAGTGATGCAGTTTTGGAATTAATGCTTAACCAAATGCGTGGCACAACAGTCATTATTATTACGCACGACATGGAAGTAGCTGAAAAATGTCCACGCGTTATTGAAGTTCGTGATGGATTGATTTTATCGGATAGACGGCATGCTGATATGATCGAGGGTGAGGATGGTTAGTTTATGGATTTTTTAACGCACATACGAGAGGCTTTTTCGAACTTAATTTCATCGAAGTTACGTTCGTTTCTCGCGATTTTAGGTGTGTTAGTAGGGACAGGTTCTGTTGTTGCATTAATTTCATCAAGTCAGCTGGCAACGTCGCATGCCTTGCAGCAATTCAAATCGCTAGGCACGAACTTGTTATCCATGACAGTGCAAAGTACATCAACCCCACAGACAGGAGCGAAAACAACGCTTACTTTGGCAAATGTAAATGTGATTGATCAAGCTGTAAAACAAATCGTTGTGTCAGCACCTTACACCTCACTCTATAAAACATTTGTTTTCAAAGGAAAAGTGTTGAATGGGGAGGTGCTGGGGGTGACAGACAGCCTTGCAGACATTGCAAAAATAGATATTGCTCGTGGTCGTTTTATTTCCATTCTCGATGGTGGCAGTTTTTATTGCGTGGTGGGTGCTAAGTTGGCTAAACTAATGCGTGCACAAGGCGTGGACCCGCTGTACAAACAAATTTTGGTCGGGCATTCTTTTTTCACAGTGGTTGGCATAGCAAAGCCATGGAAGCCTAATTTATTTATATTTGCAGATATTGATATTGGCATCATTATTCCATTGCAAACGTCATTTCTTGTAGGAAAAAATGCAGCTATTAATAATGTTTTGTTTCGGTTGGTGAAAAATCCAAATTTAAAAGAAGCGCAAAAAGAAATCACTAAAAAGGTAAAAACACTTCTGCCAAAGCAACAGATTCAGTTTCGCAACCCAGAGCAAATAATAAAAATTGTTGCTAAGCAGCGCACTACATTTACCTGGTTATTAGGTGCTATTGGTGGCATTTCATTAATTGTTGGTGGTATTGGTGTCATGAATATTATGTTGGTGTCTGTCATTGAGCGGCGACGTGAAATTGGTGTGAGAATGGCGATAGGTGCGCAGCCTTCAGATATTTTGAAAATGTTTTTGATTGAGTCGATCATTCTTACTGTGTTTGGTGGTATTTTTGGTATTGTATTTGGGGTAGGGGCATCCTTTATCTTGGCGGTTGTTACCAGGTGGGAGTTCCAGTTATATTTGTTGCCACCGTTGTTGGGTTTTGTGGTGTCTGTGTTGGTGGGCATTATTTCTGGATTTTATCCAGCGCTTCGCGCATCAATGTTGGATCCTATTCAAACCTTGCAGGTTGATTAAGTTAACCTTATTGATGTGAGTGACCAGATGGAGAGTTATAAGAAATGAAAATTGTTATTTTAGGTGCAGGACAGGTAGGTGGGTCTCTTGCAGAGAATTTATGCGCTGAAAACCATGAAATAACATTGGTGGATGAGGATGAAGATCGTTTAAATGAACTGCAAAATAGCCTTGATATACGCACAGTGTTAGGCCATTGCTCTCACCCAGATATTTTGCAGCAGGCCGGTGCTGGTGATGTGGATATGTTGATTGCAGTGACTAATAGCGATGAAATCAATATGGTTGCCTGCCAGATTGCTTATACGTTATTTCACACCCCAACCCGCATCGCGCGCATACGATCACAAAATTATTATAGCAACAAGGAATTGTTTGATAAGGATCATTTGCCTATCGATGTCATCATTTGTCCGGAATTATTGGTGACCGATTATGTTCAGCAGTTGGTAATGCACCCGGGTGCATTACAAGTATTAGATTTTTCTGAAGGTAAAGTAAAGTTGGTTGCTGTAAAACCTTATTATGGCGGACCTCTTCTAGGGAAAAGTATTACGAGCCTTAAAGAATATTTGTCACATGTTGAATTTAGGGTGGCGGCCATTTTTAGGAATGGTCACTCTATACCTCTTGATGGTGCAACCGAGTTTGAGATAGGTGATGAGGTGTTTTTTATAACAGCCTCTGAAAATGCGCATATTATAATGTCAGCGTTACGTAAAGTGGAAGAGCCTTATAAGCGCATGATGATTGCTGGTGGTGGTAATATTGGTTTTCGTTTGGCGCAATCCTTAGAAAATCATTATCAAATTAAATTATTTGAACATGGTAAACAGCGCTGCCAGTTTCTTTCGGAGCACTTAAAGCGCACTACTGTTTTGTGTGCGGATTGTTGCGATAAAATGGTTTTAATTAATGAGAACATTGAAGATGTTGATATTTTTTGTGCGGTGACTAATGATGATGAAGCTAACATCATGGCCTGTTTGCAAGCTAAGAAGTTGGGTGTGAAGCAAGTAATGGCACTTATAACACGAACGGCTTATGTCGACCTTATTGAGGGGGGCTCAATTAATATTGCTATCTCACCACAGCAAGCGATGGTGGGTAGTATTTTAAAATATGTGCGCCGTGGTGATGTTGTTAATGTGCATTCATTGCGACGTGGTGCAGCGGAAGCAATTGAGGCGGTTGCTCATGGCGATAGAAGCACCTCAAAGGTGGTTGGTCGGCGGCTCGTTGAAATTAAACTGCCATTGGGTACCACTATTGGTGCCATTGTAAGGGGTGAACAGGTCATTATTCCTCATCATGATACTGAAATTCAATCTGAAGATCATGTTATTTTATTTTTATCGGATAAAAATCACACTCCGGAAGTAGAGAAGCTTTTTCAAGTTAGCGCAGGATTTTTCTAAATGAATAAAGGCAACGTACAGCATATGCGTTTTTCAGCGATTGCTCGAGTGTTGGGTGTTCTGCTAATGGTGTTCAGTTTAAGTATGGTCCCGCCGATTGGCATTTCCATGTGGTATCATGATGGCGCTGAATTTTCTTTCATTTCTGTTTTTTTCATTACCTTTTTAGCAGGTTTTATTACTTGGTATCCATTCCGGTCACGAGAATATGAATTGAAGACACGTGATGGTTTTTTGGTGGTATTTTTGTTTTGGACGGTGCTATCGATTTTTGGTGCGTTACCATTTTGCATACAACTCTTTCCGCACATGAGCTTTACTGATGGTATGTTTGAAACGGTTTCAGGCCTTACCACAACAGGTGCAACTATTTTTGTGAACCTTGACCATATCCCTAGGTCTATTTTGTATTATCGTCAACAACTGCATTTGTTGGGTGGTATGGGAATTATTGTACTGGCTGTAGCCGTTCTTCCTATGCTGGGTGTGGGTGGTATGCAGTTGTATCGTGCAGAGACGGTTGGCCCAATTAAGACGAGCAAATTACGCCCCCGTATGGCGCAAACGGCTAAGTCGCTCTGGTATATTTATGTTGGCTTGGTTGTCATTTGTGCGGCATGTTATTGGGGTGCTGGGATGAAGTTATTTGATGCGATTGGTGAGAGCTTCTCAACAATTTCTACAGGTGGTTTTTCAATGCACGATAATAGTTTTGCTTATTATCACAGCTCTTTGATTAATATCATTAGTACGGTATTTATGATATTGGGTGCCTGTAATTTCAGCTTATATTTTCAGTTTTTAAAAACCGGCAAAATATCGATTTTTACTAAAGACTCTGAGTTTGTAAACTATCTGGGTTTTCTGGCTATTGTTAGTGCGATCATTTTTATTACTTTGGCGGCAACGGGACACCTTCATCATGGTAACGGACTTGTAAATTCTATGTTTATGGTTGCTTCTATGTCGAGCACGACTGGATTTACTACGGTTAATATTAATGCTTGGCCAACCTTCTTGCCTTATTTAATTATGTTAGTGGCATTGCTGGGTGGTTGTGGTGGTTCGACGGCTGGTGGTTTAAAAATCATTCGTGCTTTGATATTAAAAGAGCAAGGTAAGCGGGAGTTACGTCGGCTGATACATCCTCAAGCTGTTTTTGCAATCAAGCTAGGCGATCAAATTTTATCAGAAAATATTATTGAGGCGATCCGCGCATTCTTTTTCTTTTTTATTTTCTTGTTTGTATTTTTATTGTTAGTGCTGTTAGCAGATGGTTTGGGAATACGGACGGCATTTGGAGCATTGGCATCTTGCTTTGCTAATACGGGCGCAGCGATTGGCAGTGTGGCTAATAATTTTGAGCACATCCCTTCGTTCAGTAAGTGGGTATTAATTTTTTCTATGATTGCGGGTCGTTTGGAAATTTTTACGGTTTTAGTACTGTTTACTCGTGACTATTGGCGGCGTTGACATCCTCACCTCTCTAGGAAGGCGATTCCTATTATTAAGTTGATACTAAGTCACCTATTTCCAGAGGTTCCTGCTTCACTGAGGTGGCTAACGCCCTCTATCGTGGCTGAGCAACCCCTGTTTTTGGCTGAAATGTAGCTTTTTAGACTCGTCCTAATGGGCTTAAAGTGCTTCCCAAATGGTTACTAACCAATCAGATACTTCCCATTTGGTTACTAACCATTTGACTACTAACCATTTGAGAAGTAAAATAAGATTTATTTGGGAGTTATTGATGGCACTAGATTATTTTCCACAGGGTGTAGCGCGAGGTTCAGCGTTTCTTGGTAGACAGGATGAATCTACTACGCTTAGAAAAAATATTGAGATTGGGCATCATACTTTGTTAATAGCACCAAGAAGGTATGGGAAAACAAGTTTAGCACGTCATGTTCTAAGCAAGCTTAAGTTTCCATCCGTAGAAGTTAATTTTTATCTTTCAAGAAGCCCGCTTGCTATTGAAAGAAAAATTCGTGACTGTATTCAAGAAGCAGTTGCAGGAAATTTAAAAAAGCCTGATCAGATATTTAGTAGCCTGAAGAAGTTTTTTGCTCATTCAAAGAAGAAGTGGACGTTTGGTTTTAAAGGTATTGCTGGCGTTGAGTTAACACCGGAAGATGAAACAGATGTCGCAGAGAATATTTTCACTGCATTATCTTTGTTAGACTCCACAATGGGGACAATAAATACAAAGATTATAATGTTTTTGGACGAA
>JAJFJO010000206.1 GCA_021774015.1 Gammaproteobacteria bacterium | reverse complement strand
AGTGCATAGCAAAAGCTTTCTTTATTCACATATTCTTTGGATGCTTACTTTTAATTATAATGAAAAATATTTAATAAGCTTAATACCTGATCTGATCCAGGACAAATGGCTTTTTTCACTCGACCGTTATTATTTTTTTTGGGTTTTTTTGGGGATCCTATTGCCAGGTGTTTCTACTGGATTATATTATCACTCGTGGGTTGCACTGCTTAGTGGGTGCTTTTGGGGCGGAGTAGTTAGAATCTTTTTGGTGCACCATGTTACTTGGTCAGTTAACTCGATTTGTCATTTGTTTGGACGGCAGCAATATAAAACTTCAGATGGTAGCAGAAATAATGTGTTACTTGGCTTTTTAGCTTTAGGAGAAGGTTGGCATAATAATCATCATGCATTTCCTGGGTCTGCTAAGCAAGGGTTAAGTTGGTGGCAGATTGATATCGGCTATTTGGTTATTAAGTTTTGTTATTATATTGGGCTAGTCAAGGCAATAAAAATACCTACTACACAACAATTAAAAAATAAAAGGTTGGAAAATGAGCACTGAAGATACTCAAGAAATAAGTGAGTGGATTATTTCATGGATTGCAGATACAACTAACTTGAGTGTTGATGCTATTGATGTAGATGAGTTGTTTGTTAATTTTGGTCTTGGTTCTAGAGAATCAGTCATGCTTGCAGCAGATTTAGAAGACTATTTGGATATAGAAATTGATAATTCAGTTGCATGGTCATACCCATCAATTAGCAAACTCTCAGCGTATTTATCAAATATTAAAAAAACTTGACTACACTATGACTCGTGATTTAGTTTCAATATTTCAAAAGCACGCAAAACAGCAATCAAACCGAGTGTTGATGCGCTACCTTGATGTAAGAAACCAAGTGGTGGATCAGGTTACATTTCAAGAGCTTGATCAGCAAGCAAAATTATTGGCTAAAACTTTGTTGCAACATGCAAATTTTCAGGATCGAGCAATACTCATATTTAAGCCAGGCTTGGATTTTGTTCGATCTTTCATGGCTTGCTTATATGCAGGTATTATTGCTGTTCCATTGGCGACACCAAAGCCAAATCGATCTTTGTCGAAATTTCAACATATTCTTAATAACTGTGAACCTAGGTTGTTGCTTTCTAACATTCCCAACATTTTTGATAGAATAGAGTATGTTGAAGTTAACAAGATTAAATTTATTGATGTAAGTGAATTTGATTTCTTACAAAGTGAGCTTGATTTTCAACCTAATATAAGCCTGAATCAAATAGCATTTATACAATATACTTCAGGCTCAACTCAGATGCCAAAAGGAGTTGTAATAAATCATAGTAATTTAATTTCAAATTCTAAAATAATACATACAGCATTTGAGCATTCTACTAAAAATCAAGGTGTATCATGGTTACCTGCTTTTCATGATATGGGGTTGATTGGTGGAATTATACAGCCAATTTATGGGGGTTACCCGTGTGACCTAATGTCGCCATTAAATTTTGTTAAAAGGCCTATCAATTGGCTTAAAGCTATTTCAAGTGTAAAGGCAACTTCTTGTGGTTGTCATAATAATGGGTACCAACATTGTGTTGATCGCATTAAAGACAGTGATTTGCAAGATGCTGATATAGATTTGAGTTCTTGGGATATAGCCTTTTGTGGCGCGGAACCTATTTCTTACCATACCATGAGAGCATTTTGTGATAAATTTTCTGCAGTTGGATTCAACCCAAATGGCTTTTACCCTTGTTACGGTTTGGCTGAGTCAACTTTATTCGTTACTGGGAAAAGAAAAGCTGAACCGCCAGGAGTTTTTTTTATTGATAAGTCTTCATTGAAAGGTGGAAATGTTAAAGTGACTAGCAATGATTTAAACTCTATGCCTGTGATTAGTTGTGGAGTGCCATTTGGTGATACCCAGGTAAGCATTGTGGAGCCGGAAACACAGTTAAAAATTCAAGAAGAATGTAAAGTAGGGGAAATTGTAGTTAAGGGTAATAGTGTTAGTAAAAAATATTGGAATAATCCTTTAACGTCAGAGGATACATTTTCCAGGCATTTGAAAACAGGTGACTTAGGTTTTGTTTTAGAAGGTGAATTGTACCCAGTTGGCAGAATTAAAGAAATGATTATTATTGATGGGCAAAATTATTATCCGTACGATATTGAGAATAGTATAAGAAGCAACACCAGCAAAAATATTGATATTGATGAGGTTGTTGTTTTTTCAGTGAGTGATGAGAACCAAGATGAAAAGCTAATTGTTATTATTGAGTGTCGAGCAATGAAAAAATTATTAGATGATCAGAAAGAGAAGCTCAAGCAGTTTGTTCTTAATGTTGTAGCGACAAATTATGAGGTTAGAGTTTCTTGGGTTCTTATTGGTAGTAGAGGTTCGATCCCAAAGACATCAAGCGGAAAGAAACAGAGAAATCTTTGTAAGGAAAGATTTTTGAAGGACTATTGTAAAGATTTGGGGATGGAAGTATTGCACCCTGATCGATATGGAGATTGAGTATGTCTAGTACTGATATTGCAATTATAGGATTTAGTGGCAAATTCCCTCAGGCAAACTCTGTTGATGAGTTTTGGAGTAATCTAAAAAATAAAATAGATTGTGTTAGTGCTATCCCAGAATCAAGATTTGATAATGAAGGTTTTGTAAGGGCGTCGAATAAAGAAAAGAAGTATGGCTTTGCTAAAATGGCGGGTCTGATGAGAGATATTAAAGCTTTTGACTCGGAATTTTTTAAGATTATACCGCGTGAAGCAAAGTATATTGATCCTCAACAACGATTAATGCTTGAAAGTGTTTGGGTTGCAATTGAATCTAGTAATTGTCTGTTGAAATCACTTCAAGAAATTGAAACAGGTGTTTTTTTTGGGGCAAGTAATAGTGATTATCATAGGCAGGTTCTTAATGACCATGATGCTATTAATTCAGGGTCATTGACTGGCGTATGCAATGCTATAATAGCAAATAGAGTTTCTTTTTTTTATGATTTTACCGGCCCGAGTATTACGGTGGATACGGCTTGTTCTTCCTCACTTGTTGCAGTCGACCTTGCTATTACAAAATTGCTTAGTGGTGATATTGATGCAGCAGTTGCTGGGGGTGTCAGTACAATCAGTGCTGTGGAAGGTTTTCTTTGTGGGGATGCAACTTCAATTTTATCTCCAGAAGGCCGATGTAAAGTTTTTGATGATAGTGCTTCAGGGTATGTGCGTGGTGAAGGCGTTGGAGTTGTTATATTAAAGAAGCTTGACCGTGCAGTTGCAGATGGTGATACTATACATGCAATAATTAAAAGTAGTGCTACAAATCAAGATGGGTTGAGCAATGGCTTGAGTGCACCTAACCCTCTTCAGCAGCAAAAACTTATTGAGAAAGCCTTAAAAAAAGCCAATTTAAATGCAGCTGATGTGGGATTTTTAGAGTCTCATGGTACGGGAACACCACTAGGTGACCCTATGGAAATAAAGGCTATTCAGGCTACCTATAGTGATACTTGTAGATCACAACCCCTGTATGTTGGGGCCTTAAAAAGTAATATAGGTCATCTTGAAGCGGCTGCTGGTATTGCTGGTCTTATCAAAGTAATTCATGTTTTAAAGCATAATTACATACCACCCAATTTACATCTCCAAAAGCTAAATAAAAGTATCAAGATTGATAAACAGAGTTTGGACCTTGTATTTCCTACCGAAGGCATTGAATTATCTAATCACTCATTTATTCTGAACAATGCGGCAATAAGTTCTTTTGGTATTGGGGGAACAAACTGTCACATGATCCTTGGTAGAGCAGAACAACATAATTCTTTGCGAAAATATTCGGTCAAACCTTATTACCTTGTTTCTCTTTCAGCAAAATCTAAAAAAGCACTTGAGAGAAAGTGTAGTGATCTTGTTGAGTGGTTGTTAAAAACCAATGAAAAAATATGCGATATTGCTTATACACTAAATGTTTTTCGAGAGCACTTTAAAGAGCGCCGAGTTTATATTGTCAGTTCAACTAATGAGCTTGCTGACATGTTAGAAAGGTCTTTAAATGCGGTTGAAATAGATCAAAGAGCTAATTGTAATATAAAAGCTAGTGAAATAATTTCCAAGCTAAATGTTGTTGATGTAAATGAATATAAACAACAGTTGATTCAAATTGGTGAAATATATAAATCATATGGATTTATTGATTGGCAGGCCTTGCATGCAGATGAATCAATGATAAAAGTTCAATTGCCAAGCTATCCATTTGATAGAAAAAGTTATTGGATAACTAAAGCGACTGAAAAGAAAGTTTTAAGCAGTCCACCCCAAATCTCCACAAATCCATGTTCTGATAAAAGTGAGGTAACAAGCCCAGTTGCAAACTACTATGATAGCTATGTTGAAAATGATGTGGATAGCTCTAAAGGCAATGAGTTCTTCCTTACTTTTGCACCATTCCCAAAAAAACTTGAAGGATTTTCTTGGTTGGCAACTTTTTTCAACCCGAAAAATAATGAGTCGCATCGTATATTGACGCTTGATAAACAAAAAGAAATGCGTCAAATTTTAATGCAGAATGTGAATTTTTCGACGGTGAGCTCTGTATTAGACATTGGGTGTGGTCATGCTTCTGATCTTATTAGTTTGGCTAAAAATAATTCCAATATTCAAATATTACATGGTTATACTATTTCAACGCAACAAGCACGAGTTGGATCTGAGAAAATATCGAATCAAAAATTGAATGATCGAGTTACCATATATAATCGTGATAGTGCTCAAATCGATTTCCCTGCTTCATATGATTTAATCTATGGCTATGAGGTTACATTCCATATTAAAAATAAGGCAGCCTTATTTGGCAATATCTCTCGGCATCTCAAAGAAAATGGTTTTTTAGTACTTGCTGACTTCACATCAAATGTTAGAACAGCGCTTGATAACTCACAGCGTGGGACTTACATAAGTACCAAAGAGCAATGGCAGGAAATTCTGAGCGAAAATAATTTGCAACTAGTAGAAGTGATTGATATTAGTCCTGAAATCACTAACTTTCTTTATGATCCAATGTTCGAAAAACATTCTATGAACCATGATTCTGGCGTAGAAATTATTGAAGATTATCATGAGCTTTATAATAATATTAGTACTTCTCTTGAAAAGGGTCTTGTGAGTTATTTTTTGATGACATGTAAAAAAGTTGATGGGTATGATGTTGATAATTTAAAAGCTTTTAATTTAAAGAAGTTGAACTCTGCTAAGCTATACTGTGATGTGCTATATGAAAAACCATCATTGGTCATTGACAGTCAGGGTATATTTAAGACGGCTATTAGAACAAAAGAAAATATTCAAAAGTCGCAAGAATTTGTAGAACCTTTGCAAAAATCATTGGCACAAGAGTTAATGAATATCTTTATTCAAGAGCTTGAATTTGACGAAGCACTTGACCCAAATGTGCCTTTTAATGAGCTAGGGGTGGATTCTATAACGGGTGTTGTATTGATTGATATAATTAATGAACGTTGGGATCTTTATTTGGAACCCACTATATTTTTTGATTACCCTACTTTTTCACAGTTTGAGTCATACTTGTTAGATGAATTTCCTTCGAAGTTTTATAATAAGAATGATGATATTCATCTTCAAAATTGCATTACAGCAGTTGTTAGTGATCTTGATATTAATAATGAATCACACAGGGAAACTGATATTGCTATTATCGGTATGGCTGGACAATTCCCAGATGCTAAAAATCCTGACGATCTATGGGCATTATTAAAGAAAGGACATTGTGCAATATCAGAGGTGCCGTTATATCGCTGGAATGCTGAAAATTTTTACAGTAGCGCTACAATAAAACCTGATCAATCCAATAGTAAGTGGGGTGGCTTTCTGCCTGAGGATTTATTTTTTGATAGTATGTTTTTTCATATTTCACCTGCTGAAGCAAAGCAAATGGATCCACAGCAAGGATTATTCTTGCAAACAGCGTGGCAAGCAATAGAGAGCAGTGGATATTCTCCTGAAAATTTACAAGGTGTGCGTTGTAGTGTTTTTGTTGGTGTTGCAACGAGTGATCAACCAGCGGGTACATTAACAGGCAATTCAAATGCAATTCTTGCAGCGAGAATTGCATACCATCTGAACTTGAATGGTGCAAGTTTGGCAGTAGATACCGCTTGCTCTTCCTCCCTTGTTGCTGTTCACTTAGGGGTGCAGAGCCTTTTAAGTGATGAGGTGGATATGGTGTTGGCAGGAGGTATTAGTATGTATAACACACCAAATCTTTTTATTCATGCGAGTCAGTTAAACATGCTATCACCAAGTGGACGCTGCAGCTCAATGGGTGTTGAAGCTGATGGTATGGTTCTTGGTGAAGGTGTTGGTGTTGTTGTATTAAAGAAACTCACAAAAGCCTTACATGATGGTGACCATATTTTTGGTGTTATCAAGGGAAGTGGTGTAAATCAAAATGGCAAAACGAACGGGATTACGGCACCCAGTAAAGATGCTCAGTGCAAATTGCAAATGGATGTTTATAAAAAATTTAATATTGATCCTGGTAATATTTCATTCATCGAAACTCAAGGAACTGGAACACCTCTTGGTGACTCAATAGAGGTGGCGGCACTTACTCAGTCGTTTCAAGAATATACTGATAAGCATCAATTTTGTGCGCTGGGTTCTCTAAAACCAAATATAGGGCATACTAGTATGGCTGCTGGTGTAGTGAGTCTTATTAAAGTATTGCTGCAACTACAAAATAAAATGTTAGTTCCTATGATTAACTATAAAGAATCAAGTTCGTTAATTCATCTTGAAAACAGTCCTTTTTATGTTAATACTGAGTGTGAACCCTGGGAGAAGCAGGGTAGTGCAGCACGGCTATGCGCCATTAATTCTTTTGGGTTTAGCGGCACTAATTGCCATATTGTTGTTTCAGAATATGCGGATAAAAGAGTGTCTTTAGATATTACTAAGCCTGCATATTTGGTGACATTTTCTGCCAAAGATCGTGCAAATTTACTTCAAAAATTAGTGGATATGTCTGAGTGGTTGAATAACCATAATATAAATGATCATGATGAAGAAAAATTAGCAGCTATTAGCTATACAATGAATTATGGACGTAGTGATTTTGAAGAGCGAATCGCAGTAGTTGTAACAAGTATAGGTGACCTTAAAAGCATGATGCTCGATATTGTGGATGGTGTGAATATGGAGCGTTGCTTTAGTCAAAAATCAAATTTAAAGAGCAATAACCAATTAACTCAGCAAAATTTTCTCAAGTTTTGTGTGGATCAAATTATCAACTCTGATTTATCTAACAAAACTAAGGAATTTATTGAAGTACTTGAAAATATTGCCCAATTATACGTTGATGGCTATCACGTTGATTGGAATGCTTTTTATAAAAATGACCCTAGACGCATTATTTCACTGCCAACATATCCATTTGTTCAGGAGCTGGAGTCTCAACAAAGCGGAGTAACCAGTGTTATGGAAAATGATCAAGGCCAGGCAGCAACAATTTTGCATGATAAACTGAGCTATGCTGTGATGGAGATTTTAAAAATTCCAGCAAAATATATAAATATAAATAGACCTTTTAAAGAGTATGGATTTGATTCTATTAGTTTTGTTAAATTCATAAATTTTCTTGAAAGTGAATATCAAATCAAAATAACATTTTCAATGTTATCTGAAGAATCTAGTATTTTTGAATTGACTCAAGCCCTGATGTTCAACGATAAAAAAAATACATTAATCATGCCAAGCTTAAATAATGATTTGGCAGAACTTGAGCACTTTGATATTGGGTTGTTGATGAAGTCTACTTCGATTGAGAATATTTTGCTGACCGGTGCTAGTGGGTTCCTAGGGTGTCATTTGTTAGCTTCATTGTTGCAAGAAACATCAGCACACATTTATTGCTTAATTCGAGCCAAAACTAAAAAACAAGCAACCAAAAAGCTTCTGGTTAATCTTGAGAATTATGATTTAAGTCAACAAGTTGACTGGTCGCGTGTCACTATTGTACTTGGGGATTTAGAGAAATCTAAATGTGGCTTATCAAATAAAAACTATACAGCATTGTCTTCTAAAGTAGATATCATTGTCCATAATGGTGCCAGAGTCAGTTATCTTTCTAGATATTCCGATCTTGAATCTGCAAATGTTAGTAGTTGTTATGAGTTAATAAAGATTGCTACAAACACAAAATTAAAAAAAATACACTTTATATCTTCGGTTGCAGTTTTTTCAGATAAGGATTATCTTGACCCTGGTGTTGTTGATGAGGATTGCAAGCCAGCGTATTTTAATGACATTCTTTTGGGTTATGGCAAAACAAAATTTATGGCAGAGAGAATTTTTGAGCAAGCGAGAAATTATGGTTTGCCAGTCAATATTTACCGTATTGATCGTATTGCTGGTGACAGCAGCACAGGCATTTGTCAGCAAAAAGATTTTTTATGGAATTTGATAAGAGTCGGATTGGTGGTTAATGCTTTTCCAAATATACCAATCAAAGTGAATTTAACCCCTGTCAATAAAGTTTCCTATATGGTTAGTGATACTATTGTTAATGGCGGGGATGCAAGTCTAAATTTACATATTCGTAATCCAAATGATATCGATTTTGTAGATTTATTGAAGGCACTAAAGCCATCGGGTTATAGTTTTAAAGTAGTCTCTAAAGAAGCATGGTTTGATATAGTAAATAATAACAAAGAAAATCTTGATGAAGTTTTATTGGCTATTTTGCCGCTATTGGAACATATAGATAAGTTTAGTGATAGTCTTCCAATTGACAATCAACGAACGCTTGCATTATTTGGTGAAGATTTTGTGCGATCATTAGCTGTTTCGGAAGTAATGTTGCAAAAATACATTGATTACTTTATTCGGTGTGATTTTTTTCCTGAAACTAATTGTGTTGAAAAGGAAAGATAAAATGGTTGAGGTGAGAGCGAATGGATGTGTAGCTGTAATTACTGGAGCCTCATCGGGGTTGGGTAAAAGTTTTGCTAAAGCTTTATTGCTGCGCCATTATACTGTGTATGCATGTGCGCGTCGTATTGAGCTGATGAAAGATCTTGAAGAGCTTGGTGCTATTATTGTCTCTATGGACATTACTGATGCAGAGAGTATTGATTTAGGAGTAAAAAAAATACAAGAAAAACATGATTCTGTTGATGTGCTTATTAATAATGCAGGTTTTGCCCTTTTTGGCGCAATGGAAGATATTAATATTGCTGATGCACGCTATCAGTTTGAAGTTAACTTATTTGGGTTGGCGCAACTTACACAACAATTACTGCCAGCGATGCGAAGAAAACGTAGTGGTAGAATTATCAATATATCATCAATGGCTGGCCGAATGTATACTCCACTTGGTTGTTGGTATCATGCAAGTAAGTACGCTTTAGAGGCGTGGTCTGATTGTTTGCGTCTGGAGCTTTATCAATTTAATATTCCTGTGGTCATTATTGAGCCAGGCATAATTAAAACAGGATTTGATGAAGTTATGTTGAAAAATCTTGATAAATCTTCTGAAGGTGGTTTTTATTACTCACTTGTTAGAGCTGTTATTCTTGCTACAAAAAAAACGTATAGACCAGGTTTTGCATCGAACCCAAGTGTAATTACGAACTGTTTAATAAAAGCAATAAAATCTTCTAAACCTAAAACTCGATATACTGCTGGAAAATATGCGAAGCTATACATACATGCACGTAAGTGGTTGGGGGATCGTTTGTTTGATAGACTTTTGAGAAGTAAGGTAGGATTTTAGCTATTGAATGCTTTGGTTTATGCATCTATCTAAAACCAACAGTGAAATGACTCTTTAATGTAAATAGGTAGAGGTTGCTTTTTGTGTTTATTCTAACTTGCGGCTTGTATGTACAGTGTTAAGATTGATCGAGTTTGGTTTTGTGGTTTTTTCAGCTGAGGGTGTTAATATGAGATATCTTTCTCGGAGACCTTTTTGCCTTGTGTCATTTAACGTTTTAGATGCCCGTTAATTCATGGCGTAAGGAAGACAATAACCCTTGAGTTTTGGATTAAATACTACTATTATACGTCCTCACGATGCGGGGTGGAGCAGTCTGGCAGCTCGTCGGGCTCATAACCCGAAGGTCGTAGGTTCAAATCCTACCCCCGCTACCAGAGTTTTTTTATATAAAACAGGGCCTTGAGCCCTTTTTTATTGGCTGAAATAAGGTGGAGGCTCCATGCAGGCTGTTGAACTACAGAAAATTGTTGGCTCAGCTGTTGAAGCATTGGGATACGAATTTGTTGGTTGCGAGTGGCAATCTGGTGCACATAAGGGCTTATTACGAGTCTTTATCGATGGCCCTAATGGGGTGAACCTTGATGATTGCACCAAAGCAAGTCGACAAATAGGGTCTGTTTTGGATGTGGAAGATGCGATTAAAGGCAAGTATGTCCTTGAAGTATCGTCGCCAGGTCTAGATCGGCCATTATTTACGCTGGAACACTTTCAGCGGTTTGTTGGCAGCAAGGCAATGGTTCGGTTGCGCATTCCGGTGGGTGAACGGCGTAACTTTACAGGTGTTATTGAGGCAATTGAAGGTGACGTAATTCAGTTACGTTTGAGTGAGCAAGAGTTATGTCCATTGATGTTTAAGAACATCGATAAGGCACGTTTAGTTCCTGATTTATCAAAGGGTACTTAGCTATGAATAAAGATATTTTGTTAGTTGTGAAAGCCATGTCGAATGAGCGTGGAGTGGATGAAGAAGTCATTATTGAAGCAATCGAAATTGCATTGGCAGCGGTCACTGCTAAACGTTATGCAGAAGAAGTTACTTTGCGTGTCGCTATTGATCGTAAAACAGGTGAATATGAAACATTTCGCACGTGGACTGTCATCGAAAATGAAGAGGACCTTGAAAATCCTGATGCGGAAATCACCCTAGAAAAAGCACATGAAATTGACCCTGAGCTTGCTGTGAATGATGTGGTAGAAGAGCCGGTTGAGTCCATTGAATTTGGTCGAATTGCTGCCCAACAAGCGAAGCAAGTTATCATACAAAAAGTCCGTGAAGCTGAACGCGCTAAAATTGTGAAAAATTATGAAAAACGTATTGGCGAGTTACTGATTGGTATTGTTAAGCGTGTAACACGTGAGCATATTATTCTAGACATGGGTGAAAATGCAGAAGCGTTATTGATGCGTGAAGACATGATTCCACGTGAATCATTTCGTATGAATGATCGCTTGCGTGCTTATTTGCATGCTGTGCGTGAAGAAAAGCGTGGTCCTCAATTGCTTGTGAGCCGCACACACCCACAAATGTTAATCGAACTTTTTAAAATTGAAGTGCCAGAAATTAGCGAAGAAGTAATAGAAATTAAGGCGGCTGCACGTGATGCAGGTTCGCGCGCTAAAATTGCTGTAAAAACCAATGACGGTCGTATTGACCCTATCGGTGCTTGTGTTGGTATGCGGGGCTCTCGTGTACAAGCAGTATCGAATGAATTAGGTGGTGAGCGTATAGATATTGTCTTATGGGATGATAACCCTGCGCAATTGGTGATTAATTCTATGTCTCCTGCTGAAGTGGCTTCTATTGTTGTCGATGAAGAATCACACACGATGGATATTGCGGTGACGGAAGATCAGTTGTCACAAGCGATTGGTCGTGCAGGTCAAAATATTCGTCTTGCTAGCGAGCTGACGGGTTGGACTTTGAATGTGATGTCTGAAGATGAAGCGTCCTCCAAACAAGAAACGGAAGTTCACGAACATAAGAAAGTGTTTGTTGAGAAGTTAGGTGTGGATGAAGAAATCGCTGAGGTACTAGTTGCTGAGGGTTTTACTTCCTTGGAAGAAATCGCTTATGTGCCTGCAGAGGAATTACTTGAGGTTGATGGCTTTGATGATGACATCGTTGAAGAATTGCAACGTAGAGCGAGTGATGTATTACTGACGCAAGAGATTGCGAGTGAAGAAGAAAAGGCGGACCTGAAGCCGGCTGATGACTTATATGAAGTTGAAGGCATGACTAAAGAACTGGCTTTTCAATGTGTGGGCGCTGGGATTGTGACTCGCGAAGATTTAGCAGATCAATCTGTGGACGAATTAGTTGAAGTAATGAGTGTCGATGATGAGTTGGCAGCAAAACTTATTATGTCAGCTCGTGCACCATGGTTTGAAAAAGAGGAAGGCTAGGGGAACAACATATGACTGATGTCAGCATCAAACAACTTGCAGATTTGGTTCGCACCACGCCTGAGAAACTTTTGGATCAGTTGCGTGAGGCTGGTGTTGATGTATCTGATGCTGGGCAAAGCATTACCGCAGAAGAAAAACGCAAACTGTTAATGTTCTTGCGCCGCAGTCATGGTGGGCAGGAGCCTGCAAAAGAGCGTAAAAAAATTACCTTGAAACGTAAGAGTGTTGGTGTTGTCAAAGCTGGTAAAAAAAGTGTCAACGTAGAATTTCGTAAGAAACGTACCTTCGTAAAACCGTCGGCTGAAGAAGAGCAGGAAGTTGAGGCTGAAGTAGCGGTAGTAGAACCAGAAACTGCAGTAGTTGAAGAAGTGGCGAGTCCAGAAGTTACTGCGACAGAGACAGTAGTTACAGAAGAAAAAGTTGTTGAGCAATCAGCTGAAGAAAGCGTGGTTGAAGAAGTTAAATCAGAGACAAAGCCAAAACCAAAACCAGCCAAAGATGCAAAAAAAGAAGATTCAGAGCAAAAAGGTGCGCGTCGTGATTCGCGCACGCGTCGTCATAAAAAATATACGGGTGACCGTGAAGAGCTACAAATGCCAGGTCGTAGCGGAGCTCGACGCAAGAAAAAATCCAGGGCGAGCGCAAATGCAAATGCTACGGCGTTAACGCAAGATTTTGCGAAGCCAACAGAAATTGCATCTCGAGAGATTGTTGTCCCTGAATCTATTACGGTGGCAGATCTTGCGCAAAAGATGTCTATTAAAGCGGCTGAAGTGATTAAAGTCATGATGAAAATGGGCGCTATGGTCACTATTAACCAAATGCTGGATCAAGAAACAGCGGCTATTGTTGTTGAAGAGATGGGTCATACACCCAAGTTGCTTAAAGAAAGTGATTTTGAAGAGGGTTTAATTCAATCTGTTACAACGATCGATGCAGAGGCAGAAGCGCGAGCGCCTATCGTGACAGTGATGGGGCATGTGGATCATGGTAAAACCTCTTTATTAGACTATATTCGCCGTACGAAAGTGACTAGTGGTGAAGCGGGTGGTATCACTCAGCATATCGGAGCTTATCATGTTGAAGCGGACAAAGGCGATATTACTTTCTTAGATACACCGGGACACGAGGCATTTACAGCGATGCGTGCGCGTGGTGCTCAATGTACGGATATTGTGATTCTTGTTGTTGCCGCAGATGATGGTGTGAAACCGCAAACGATTGAAGCCATTCAACACTCAAAAGCAGCGGGTGTGCCGATTGTAGTTGCTGTAAATAAAATAGATAAAGAAGAAGCGGATCCTGATCGTGTGAAAACAGAACTATCTCAACATGATATTATTTCTGAAGAGTGGGGCGGTGATGTGATGTTTCAACACATATCAGCTAAAACTGGTGAAGGAGTTGATGAGCTACTGGATCGTGTTTTATTACAGGCAGAAGTGCTTGAATTGAAATCTGTTGCACAAGGCCCCGCTCGCGGTTTGGTTGTTGAGTCTCGCTTAGACAAAGGTCGCGGCCCTGTAGCGACAGTGCTTGTGTTGTCAGGTCAGTTGAAACGCGGTGATATTTTATTAGCAGGGCGTGAGTTTGGTCGTGTCCGCGCCATGATTGGTGATGATGGTTTGGCTCAAGAACAAGTTGGCCCTTCTATGCCGGTTGAGGTATTGGGTTTATCTGGTACGCCGGTTGCTGGTGATGAAGTGATGGTTGTGCAGGATGAGCGTAAAGCGAGAGAAATTGCTACCTTCCGTCAGGGTAAATATCGAGATGTCCGACTAGCTAAGAAGCAATCCGCATCGCTTGAAAGCTTGCTGGATCAAATGGGTGAAGCTAAACAAGCGCAATTGAATGTTTTGCTAAAGACAGATGTACAGGGTTCCTTGGAGGCGATTGTCGATGCTTTAAATAAATTATCAACGAAAGATGTAAAAGTTAATATCATTGCGAGTGCTGTTGGTGGTATTACTGGTTCCGATGTTAATCTAGCCATTGCGTCAAATGCCGTTGTTATTGGTTTTAATGTTCGTGCTGATGTTAAAGCGCGCCAGCTAGTTGAAGCTGAGGGTGTGGAACTGCGTTATTACAGTATTATTTACGACCTTATCGATGAAGTGAAAGCGGCGATGAGTGGTTTGCTGTCTCCTGAATTTCAAGAGCGCATTGTTGGGCTTGCAGAGGTGCGTGATGTGTTCCGTTCTTCTAAGCTGGGTGCGATTGCGGGTTGTATGGTTGTTGAAGGTACGATGAAACGCCACTTACCTATCCGTGTCTTGCGCGATAATGTGGTGATTTATGAAGGTGA
>JAJFJO010000205.1 GCA_021774015.1 Gammaproteobacteria bacterium | reverse complement strand
ATTGCCCCACCCATAAAATTACCATAGGCAGCATTAAATGCGATAAATTCACCCGTGCTCAACCCACCCGCTTTTAAAAAATAAACTACGGAGCCAAAAATAAGTATCATTGAAAAAATAGGGAAAATAGCATTAAAGGTTTCTACAATATTACCAATGTTTTCTGACTTAAAAATTAACTGTCTTTCTTTAGCAAATAGTTTTGTCCATAGCGAAAACATACGACTTTCAGCGCCACTTGCTCTTAATTTACCAATACCCCCAATAATTTGCAAAACGTAACTTCCAGTTTCGCGCTGCGCACTATTGAGATCTTTCTCATGTTTGATTTTCCAGCGGCCCATAATATAAACCACTAACGCAAAAAACACCGAGAGCCCTACGGCGACGAGCGCTAACTTTAAGCTGTAATAAAACAGTAGAATAAAACTAAATACCGTAAATATACCATCAAATAGTGTGTTCATTGCGGTGCCCGATAGCACCTGACGAATTCTTGAAATAGCATTAGCTCGCGCTGACAAATCACCTGATGTGTATTTAGAAAAGAAAGGGACTGGCAGTTTCAATAAACGGTCCCACACAGAAGCTTGAACCGTGCTATCCATTTTGCTTTCCATACGCATAATAGTAAAATTACGCGCCAAACCAAATGCGGTGGTCGCAAGGCCGATTATGAATAATGCTAAAACCAATTGTAATAGTTGATTTCTATTAGCGCTTGGAACCACCGTATCAAAGAGCATACCCGTAATAACGGGGGCCACCAAGCCTAAAACGCCCCCTATTGCACTAATCAAAAATACAGTGGTCAAATCAAACGTCATGCCTTTTAATGAAAACTTCAAAATTTCTTTTAGGTTTAATTTTTCATTTTGAAACGCTTTATAAAACTGGTAGGCAATAGGCTTAATAGTATAAGCAATCGCTTGATCAACTTTTATAACGCTATTATCAGTAGGGTCAAATAACTCATAGCCACCAGACTTAACTGGCAATAGTGCAACAGGCTTGTTACTTTCCTCCAAAAATGCCAGTAAGGGGCCGCTATCCTTAAGCCACCATTCACCCTTCATGGCCACTTCACGGTTACGCAACTTAGCAGATCGTGCAGCTAAGTTAACTTTTGCGCCAATTTCTTTTTGATTGTCATCAGCCACACACTCAACCTCTAGCTTTCCTATCTTAAATGGTGAGTCCATAACTGTCGCAACAACGTATAAAGATTTTTGTAGATTTGTGAAATTAATTTCTTCATTAGACTCTAGTTGTTGCACATTCAAAATATTTTTCAGTGATTCGAATGACTGTTCAACTCTGCTCTGATTTTGGGAAAGTCGTTGCGCCAGTGAGACTTTTTCAGCTCCTTTTTCTAACTGCACGATAGTGCTCATTAATATATTGTTTGCCGCAGACAGCTGCACAAAACAATCTGCCTGAGTTAATAAACTTAAGGTTGCCTGTGTATCAATAGTCACTGTACCATCAGGGGATAGCCACATATTCTGATCCACTGGAAAAAAAGGTTGTTCCGCCGTGATTGTCACGTTCTCTAAACCTAATAGGCCAGATTGACCCTCTTGATGCTTAATCCAGACAACCCCCTGAAAAGATTGGAAGGGTTCAGAGCATGTCTGTGCTTCATCCTCATCCTTGATACGCCCAACAACGTGATCATCTATCGTATACTTTTTTAATTTCAAGCCCAGCAACTCTAACCATTTATCAATATTATCAGCTAACGTATCAATCTGAGATGTCCGATTTACCAGCTCAAGACTCTGTGCCAGTGTTGTTTCAAAAACAACAGCCTCATCAGTTGGCGTAGCAACAAGAGACCAACGATCATGGTCTTTGAGCTCACTAACTCCTAGGAAACAAACACCTTCATTAACCTCACCTATTAACAATCGAAATCCAAATGGCCGACCATTTTCAACTTGCGTTAAGTAAAGTTTGATTGACCCTTTCTTAACAAACCAAATTTTATTGGGATCTCGCAGCACTAAGGTTTCTAAATTACCTAGTGTGACTTCCTGACTTATGGATTCAATATCTTTCATCTACTATATCGCTTTAATTAATTCTTGGTAGTGACCCTCTTGATCATACAACTCATCATGTGTGCCACGCTGTACAATTTTACCTTTATCAAGAACAATAATTTCATCACAGTCTCGAATAGTGCTAAGTCGATGTGCAACGATGAGGCATGTGCATCCACGCATGCGAATACTTTTATCTACCTTAACCTCCGTTATTGGGTCAAGTGCACTCGTTGCTTCGTCCATAACAACAATACGTGGCATAATAGCCAGTGCCCGTGCAATTTCAAGTCGCTGCCTTTGGCCACCGCTAAAATTAAATCCGCCTTCAACAACCTTAGAATCATAACCTGTGTCCCGCGTCATAATATCATCATGGATGCAAGCATCTTTCGCCGCTTGTATATAAACGTGTTCTGGAATAGAGTCATCCCACAGTGTGATATTCTCACTAATGCTACCCTCAAATAATGAAATACTTTGATCTACGGCAGCCAATGAATTAGTTAATGTTGGGCGTGGCACATCATGAATTGGCACACCATCAAACAAGATCTCACCAGACCATGCTGTATAAAGCCCCATTACCAATTTTGAAACGGTTGATTTACCACAACCTGTCGTACCTACTAGTGCAACACGCTGCCCTGGCTTTACTTTTAAATTGAAATTTTCAACTAAAGGTGGGTCAAGCGGGCTATAACCAAAAGACACATCTTTCAATTCCAAATATCCTTCTAATTTTGGTTTCTCTGTTGCCCCCTCACGAACCTCTTTATTTTCAATTAGCTTTACTGTATCTGCAATATCGTGGTTAAGTACATCATCTAACCGCAACATAGAGCCAAATAAATCACTAAACTCTGCTGAGGCCGACACTAGAGTACTGACAGGAGATAGAAAGCTAGATGTTAAGCTTTGGAATGCAACCAACATACCGATTGTCATTGTGCCACTCATCACATGTAAACTACCAATACCTAATATGAGCGCCGTATTTAAACCATTCAACAAGGAAGGAATAGTCGCTGTTGAATAGCTGAATACTGCGTTTTTTTGCATGCCATTAACCATTTTTGCTTGATGGCCAGACCATTGCGCAAAAAAATCATCTTCTCGACCACTTGCTTTCAATGTCTCAATCGCCATTAGCCCATCCATTGACTTGCCCGCCAACTTAGCACCATCCATAAGGATGGATTGACTTAAATCTTTACGTTTGCGATTTAAATATTCTGAAACTCCTGCAATAGCTACTGCACTGGCAACCGCGATAAGGGTTAATACCACATTGTAATAAAACATTAAAGCCAAATAAAATATCGCTAAAATAAATGAAATAATTGTTGTCATAAAACGACGTGATAAGGCCTGGGCAACACGATCATTTAATGCGATGCGGCTACTCACATCGCCCGGTGATCGTTGTGAAAAAAAGTTAAGCGGCAAACGCAACACATGCCATAAAAATTTAGCTGACAAACTCACCGATAACTTGGTTTCAAGTTTTATTAAATAATATTCTTGCAACCATGTAAGCGCACCACGTAGTATCGCTGTAATAAACATACCTATTAACAGTGGGTATACCCAAGCTGTTAATTTCTCTATTAGATATTTATCAATAAATACTTTAGTGAAAATAGGTACCAGCAAGCCCGGTATGGCCAACAAAATTCCAGACAATACTAAGTAGAATAAAGCAACTTTTGCACCTTTAAATCGACTCTTTAAAGAAGCCATAATGGAAGGGGGGGCTCCTTGAGGCACATAAGATTCAGATGGTTTGAACGTTAAAATCACTCCTGTAAAAGATAAATCAAACTCTTCCATGGTTACAGTTCGTTGACCACTTGCCGGGTCATTGAGAAAAACCTTGCCCCCTTTAAAACCCTCAACAACCAAAAAATGATTAAAGTTCCAAAAAACAATGTAAGGGGTAGGTATGTCTTTAAGGTCAGCAATTTCTTTATTAAAGCCACTGGCTTCCAAGCCGTATTTTTTTGCTGCTTTAATAACATTAATTGCCTTGCTACCATCGCGAGACACGCCACATTCAACTCGCAATTCTTCGAGGGGCACATAAGTTTTATAATAACCCAAGATCATTGATAGTGCAGCAGCGCCACACTCAACCGCCTCCATCTGCAATGTTACCGGTGTTTTATTGCGCTTCACTTGCAGCTTTGGCAATTCTTTTTCAGCTTCAGCCATTATTTATATCCCATATAACCTTTGATAATAGGAATAACCAACGTAATTGGACGTTGTGTACGTACAGTAATTTCTGCTGTTCCCTGCGTTCCTGTCTGTATATTGATAGGAGGGCCTTTTGCTGACGTCCATTTATAACCACTCTCTGTTTTTGGATCTACCACAAGATCTGCCTTAATCAGAAATGTATTATTTTCTTGCTGTAGCTGCTGCACCTCTGCAGTATTTTGCAACAATTGATTCAAATATTCTGGTGAAGCAGGGTACTTAGCCACACTAATTACTCGAGCAACCAAGCTACCAAACTCTTGCTTTTGAATATAACTGGGGGAAATAAGCACTTTCATTCCTGGCTTAACTTGCTTGCCTTGCAATGGAGAAACAAAAATCAACGCTTCAATTTCTTTAATATTTGGACCGGTTCGTTCTACCTTAATAACTGGATCACCTGCTTTGACTAGATTATCGTGCTTCACATCTACCTCAACCACCCGACCACTATAGCGCGATACAACACGCGAGTAATTTTTAAGCTGGTCATATTGTGTTTGGATTTTACGTTTTAACTGTGTGAGCTTGTTGCGTGCTTCATCTTCCTTCACTTTATATTCATCAAGCCTGTCACGTATTACATTAAGCTCATGCTGCGTTGTTAGGTAATCATTTTTTACTATTAATCCTTTTTTATGCAAGAACTTTTGTTCTTTCATCCGTTGTTTTTTTACCTTAATTTGTTTCTTTAGTGTGGTTTTTTCCTTTTCCCACGTGCCCATTTGAATATTCGTGTTGTGTTCCAATTCCTTCAACTGCCGGCGAAGTAAAAAAATATCGTTTAGGAGGTCTGCCTGAGCAATGGTTGCAATGATTTGTCCTTTATATACGGTATCGCCTTCTCGAACCGCAATATCAACCACTCGACCACTTACAGGGGCAACAATCTGTGCAATACCGCTACCTCTAACTAACTTTGTCGTTCCATATACTTTTGTTGGTATTTCCCCAACAATGCCCCATATAATTGCAAACACAATAAGAACACCCACCGCTATTAGCGCTATCCAACCTTTAGGGGTAGTGACACGAACCAACTCATCAAGCTGATCTGGCGAAGACAAACGCTCAAGTGATACTTTACGAAATATTTTTTTAGGATCAGCCATGATGTATTCCTTTACTCAGCCTAAATAAATTATGATGAACACCAAGGTCTAAATTAACTTGGTAAATAATATGGTCTGTCCTACGCAGCAGCATACCTGTTTGATACCAAAAATCGACTAGTGAGCTTGCATAATCACGCTGCACGCTGATTTGCCTGATTTCAGCTGTCAACAATTGATCTTGCACTCGAATAACATCGATAATAGTTGCTGACCCCAAACGAAATTTAATCCGTTCATCAGATACTGCTTTTTTATATAGATTCACTGTTTCATTAGTTGTTGCCAAAGTTCTTGCC
>JAJFJO010000204.1 GCA_021774015.1 Gammaproteobacteria bacterium | reverse complement strand
TGCGTAACAAATGTGGGATGATATCTTCACATACAGAAAATAATTTTAAATAGCCGGTGGAAGTAGGTTCCACACGCCATAAAATCACTTCTTTTTTAACGATATCCGCAAGGCCATCATAATTACCGACAGTCCACTCATCCGCTAATGAAACACAAAGTGCATCACAAGTAAGTTGAATGGGACGTTCTGCTGCCGTAGCACTTTCTAACGGTAATACTGCCGCATCTTGCCTAGACATTTCAAGCTCCTACATTAGGTGATTTACATTACCCTGCAAGGCGGTTTAGTTGCGCGCGAAGTTACTGTTACTACAGGTTCTGGTTTCACCCGTTCTGCAATGATACCCAGTGTCTCCAGTTGTTGTGCAGTCGTCGCAATCTCAATGCTTTTATTTGCAAGCTCAGTATAACTAGACGCATCATCAGTATTATCATCAACCTCGGCTTTCCCATTAGTAGCACCCGAATCAGGCGCACCAGCACCTGCAGGATTTTGCAAAGCAGCTAATTCACGCTGAAGGCGCTCAAGTTTGCCCGTTGCTTCTTCAAGATCTGCATTAACAACATCATAAGGCGTACAACCACTCCGATTAGTAATCCTAATATCTGCGCCCGCTTTCAATAGCGCATTGATAACCTCCAAATTAGGTGCTTCACCGCGTACACGCAGATCAACCTCTAGCATTACCGCTTCCATTAAGGCTGTATTCCCATCAATGTTTTGTCGATTAATATTTCCACCAACAGCAGCCTGTGCCTCAATCAAGGCCAGACAGTCTTCAACATCACACACTGTTGATAGCATCAACAAATGCAAAGGTAAGTTCTGCTCATGATCGATTACAATAGCTGAGGCATGCCTTTCAAGCAGCAACTTGATAACTGCGCTTTTATTGGGATTATTAGCCCGGCAGGCCATGTGTAGTGCTGTTCTTGTGCCAGTATTGTAGCGGCTATGCACACCATTAGTCTTGTCAATAAGCATACCGCGATCTAACAGCTGTCTAACAATCTCCACATGAGAACCAAAGGCCGCTGAATGCAGTACAGTAGACTGATCTCGACGAGACAATAACACTCTTAAATCTGTAGGTGCATCTCGATCTGCTTGTTCTAATAATAAATTAAAAATTTTCTGGTTACCAAATAACGCAGCGACATGCAATGCAGTGTAATCGTCCCCGCTATCGCGCATATCCCAATGAGCACCATTATTGAGCAAGTCACGCACTGAATTTTCTTTTCCAAGCATGATGGCTGCATGTAGTAACAAGGAAAGCATACGTTCTACATCAGCTGTAATTCCTCCAGCTGCAGCACCTGCAGCACTCATATCTGTAGTAGCTGCAGCAGTTCCGCCACTAGCTAACATAGCTCTCGCTGACAAGGCATCAATTTGAGTCTCCAAAGCAGTATTAATTTCTCCGGCCGTTATGCGCATACTTAAACATTGATTGAGTACACCAGACAATTGTTCAGACAATGATATTATAGCTGTTGTACCAGCATCATCCTCATTATCATCAGATAGAGAAGCCGCAGCTGCGGCACCTGCAGAAGCAGAAACGTCTTGGACAACCCACTCATGCGTAAGTGTCCAAGCAATCATTTTAAGTCGATCAAGCACCCCAAAGAAAACATCATCTTTTTCAACAACAGGGTTTGCATCCACCATCACAGCCTCTGCTGAGGCCGCCGATGCACCATCAACAACTAACACCCCAGGCTTTTCAGCTCCGCCCTCTTTCTTGGCGTCACTTATCCGAGCAAGTTGGCACCGCAGTGTATTTATCCATGCAATCTCTTGCCCCAACAACATTGCCTCATCAACATCTAAAATAAATTTACTTGTCACTAGAATATTATAATAATAATTAAATAATGCTTTAGCATATTCAATCAAAGCATTGGAAACAGTTTGACGTGCAGGTTCAATATCTGGACCAGCAGAATCAACATTAAGATCGTTATAAGCTACAACAGCTTGAAACAAAATTTTCCTTTGAACACGTCTTGCAATTGTTCGTTCTTTTGTATTACCACCCAACTCTAATTTTCCACCATATATACCCATAAAACGTTCAAGTACAGCAATCGTTCTATCAACACTCCCTGTTTCTTCATCATACCCCCTAAACTCCGATAACATTCCTCTCATTTTTTCATCGAACAGGGAAGATATACCCTTCAAGGTAGGACTTGCGGATTGAAAGCCGTTTAACCGAGTACTTAACCGTTGCGGAGGGTATTTTTCAGAGCGATCAGCTTTGCCACTATGAACTAACCACTCTCCTCCTGCTGTACAAATAGGGGATCCATGTAATAACCCCATTAACCGCCATTGACGACCTGCCTTGGGTGTTAACACTTTAATTTTTGCCAAGAAAGCTTTAATCGGCCCCCCTAAATTCGGGTAAGGTATACCACGTTTAGAAAGTATCCCTTTGAATAAATCATCATTCAACTTAGGCGTTAAAGCATCGATAATAAAAACTTGTATTTGTGCTTTCTCAACATTAACAGTCATTAGTGCATTTGAAACGGCCGCAGCAAAAAATGTCGCCAATGCTCGAACACATTTTTCCCCATTATCAGCATCACTTAATTCTTCGAGAGCATACAACCACCGTTCACGCAATTGATGAACAACCAAATTAATAAAAGCATCTGAGCCACCAGCCACCTCGACATTTTTAATAAACTGCTTAGCTTTATTTATACTAATTTTTTCCTGTTTATCTTTATGATGAAAATAAACCAATGTTAAAGCTGTAACAGCAATACCAGCAGCGTGACCCGCTGCGTGTTGCCCACCATTATCAGCAACATCAACCGCAGCACCCACAGCAGCATCAGTAAGATCTAATCGTGCATCGCGTAAAACCATACGCTCCAATCTATCTAAAAGGCCAGGCGCATTAGAACGTACAGCTTGGAGACCGTCAAAAACTTCTTTTAATTGCAACTGAAGTTGTGCTTCAAATAATTCAATCGTTGCATTGTGGCTTGTATCACGGATAAGTTGTTTGTTCCTAAGTATAAACATGATCACTCTCTCTTTATTTATGTGTTAATCGTTAAATGTAATAAGCCTTCATGTGGCACTGTCATTTCACAAAAATACTCCATATAAAAAATGAACCA
>JAJFJO010000203.1 GCA_021774015.1 Gammaproteobacteria bacterium | reverse complement strand
AATCATAATTCTTGAATAATAACTTTAGTCCCCTGAAATTTATTTTTAGCGGTAGGCAATTGGATAAATTTGTGGTTCAACCACTTCGCATCTTTTGTAAATAAACGAATACAGCCATGGCTATCTCGATAACCCGGCACTTCATCTGAACCGTGCATCGCAAACCCACGATAGAAAAACATGCAGAACGGCATACGTGCACCACCCCTGCCTACCGGAAATTTTGACGATTCACACTTAAAACCTTCTCTATTAAAAACATGGAACGAACCTATCACAGTATGACAGCTACGTTTCACATCCGGACAATAATTTTTTCCCGATGAAACAGGCCCCCACCATTGCAACTCACCCTCAGGATCATAAGCACCCCACGCCAGTTTTTTCTGGCTCACCACAATAAGTGTCCTACCCTTAGGTTTAATAAAACGTGGGAAGGGAGATACATCCCAAATGCTCATGTTCTTAAGATTTTTGGGGACTGCTATTTTCATACCCGCACGCAATCGCATATTCGTTCTATTTACTCGCATAACAATATCGCGCTGTTCACGCTTACGAAATAATTTTTTCCATGAGTCACCACGCTTAATTTTAATGCATGTATATTCTGGAAGCTTACATAAGGTAGACCCATAACGTTGCTTTGGATTAACAATTTTCTTTTTTTTCGCAAAGCCATTCTGCGCTGTTACAAAAAGAGATAGCGAAATGATTGCAATAAATATCTTTCTCATAAGTACATTACCTTATGAATCAATGTGATTAATTAGCGCACTCCTCTCACTTCATCCCTTCGACTGCATCCCTTACTGCTATTAAATGTAGACTACACAAGCCGCTTTTCCACTACTAAAATAAAAAACACCCGTATCCACATGTTTTAGAACACATATATTTACTGAGGGCATGGATTATCAATCATGCTGAAGCAGATAATATTTTATATGCTATAAATAATTATAACGGAACTAGGGCATAAAACTGGTTGCGGGTGGAAAACAACAATTCCAAATTAATAATATTTTTTATTCAACAGAATAAGGAAATGTATCATGCGACGTGCACTATATTTTTTAATAGCAGCTGGATTAACTACCTCATCAATATCACTAGCCAACCCCCCTCAATACAACCCCAATTATCATAGTGGTAATTATTTTAAAGCAAGTAAGCAATTAAAAGAGTCTGCAAGCAAAGGCGATACACAAGCGATGTTTTATCTTGGAAAAATGTATTTGAAAGGACACGGGGTAATTAAAAGCATCAAAAAAGGTAATGCCTATATTCAAGAAGCTGCTGAGAAAGGCTATATACCCGCACAAATATACTTGAGCAATAAAGTGCTCTATAAAGAAAAAAACAAATCAAAAGCTTTGTTTTGGTTAAAGAAAGCTGCTACCAGAGGCGATTTAAAAGCTCAGCTAATCTGTGGTACTATTTTTATGGGCGGACATGGTGTTAAACCTGATGTTGAACAAGCAAAAATATGGTTCCATAAAGCTGCCGACCAAGGAAGCGCCATTGCACAATACAGGCTTGCTAAAATTTATCTTGAAGAAGGTAATTCACCCGCCGCTGTCCGATATTTCACATTGGCGGCTGATCAAGGAATAACAGCTGCACAATATAAACTTGGTTTAATGTATTATTTTGGCAAAGGGGTCCCACAAAATAAAAAACGCGCCATAGCACGGTTTGAAAAAGTTGCATTAAAAGGCAATAACAAAGCCGCTTTCTATTTAGGTGAATATTATCAGGTCGAATCAAAAGCACCTCGTCATCTGAATATCGCTAAGAAGTGGTACTTACAAGCAGCAAAAGCAAATAATACGCAAGCTCAATTTCAATTAGGCTTGATCTATCTAAAAACAGAAAAAAATGCTAAACATATTGATCAAGCTATAGACTGGCTAGAGAAATCAGCAAAACAAGGCAATGTAGAAGCTCAATACACGCTGGGTCAGTTATATCGAACCGGTAAAGTAACGTCTAAAGATACACCAGAGGCTTTAAAGTGGCTGGAGAAAGCAGCAACTAACGGTAGCGTTAAAGCTCAGTATGACCTAGGGCAAATATATCTTAATGGTAATGGTGTTGAAAAAAATCATTCAGAAGCGTCTAAATGGTTTAACAAAGCAGCTAATCATGGAAATGTATTAGCGCAATTTTACTTAAATGCCATCAGCAAAAAGTGGGCTAGCACACCCACACACACAAACTCAAAAGCCTGGTATCACAAAACACCGGTCAACAAAAACCATAATGCTAAACGTATATTTAATTCAACACACAGCATGGACAATCATAAAAATATTACACTCAACACAGTGATTGCGTGGAACAAGGGCAATATTAAACAAGTAACATTACAATCCCAGCCTATTTTAGAATATGTTTTTAACAAACGTAACAGTGACCCGAAAGACCCTGCTAAAGCATTTAAATGGTACTTAAAAGAGGCTGGCCATGGCTATGCACGCTCAGAATATACGCTAGGGCAAATGTATGAACGAGGTTTAGGTGTCACGGCAAATATTGATAAAGCATTCGACTGGTATACAAAAGCAGCTGATCAAGATTACGGTAGAGCTCAATATGCACTAGGATTGCTTTACTTTAAAGGAAATGGAACATCAAAAAATATCAAAAAATCAGAAGGGTTATTTATTAAAGCAGCAAAAAATGATTCTGGTTATGCGCAGTATATGCTGGGCGTACTATATGAGTTTGGAGTTGGCAAACATGGCAGCGTTAATTACATACCTAAAAACTTAAAGCAGTCTGAGAAACTATATAAGAAAGCTGCTGACAATGGAATCAGACAGGCTCAATTTAACTTGGCCCGCTTGTATTTCTCACAAGGTGGTAAAGACAACTATGCCAAAGCAATTCATTGGTACAAGCAAGCTGCGGCACAAAACCATACAGGCGCACAAAATTTTCTAGCACATCATCTTGTGCAAGAGCATCATAACGAACAAAAACAAGCTAGAAGCATGCGCTTTGCACTACAGGCCGCCAAGAAAAATCATCCAGGCTCTCAATTTTTACTCGGTTATTTATATGAGCATGGTGTTGGTGTTAAACAAAACATGGATGATGCTCTTTTTTGGTATAAAAAAGCAGCGCAACATAACAACTCCAGAGCACAATTTATTTTAGGGTCACTGTATCTACATGGTGATATCATGAAAAAAAATCCCAAGGAAGCAGCTACATGGTTTGAAAAATCAGCGAAAAATGGAGATGCGTCTGCTCAATATAATCTAGGCCTAATGTATATCAAAGGCGAAGGGGTAGATAAAAACTTTGACAAAGGAATTGAATTGGTCAAGCAAGCTGCAATACAGCAGCACCCCGAGGCAAGTTTAGTGATTGCTGATCATATCATGAAAAACTCAAACAACCCACAACGCTTAGCCACCTCTTTTAATGCCTACAAAAAGTTCTCTAATATGAACAGTACCAATGCGCAAGTTAGGTTAGGCTACATGTACGAACATGGAATTGCTACACAACAAGATCCAACTCAAGCTATGGGGTGGTATCGAAAAGCTGCTGGAAAAGGCAATGTGCATGCACAATACTTGCTTGCACATATGCATGATCTTGCCAAAAGTGGGCAACGAAACATTCAAAAAGCAATAGTGTTCTATAAAAAATCTGCTGATCAAGGTGACGTAGACTCTAAGCTAGCACTTGGGTATTTGTATGATACAGGAGAAGGTGTGCACCATGACCCTCTTAAAGCAATTGAATTGTATAAACAAGCAGCCAAACAAGGCAACCCATATGCGCAATACAATTTAGGATTAATCTATGAATATGGAAAAGGCGTACCACGCGATACAGATACAGCATTTGAGTGGTACTTAAAAGCTGCTAAACAAGGATATGCGAATGCTGAAGATAGTGTTGGTGAAATGTATCTGTCTGGAAAAGGTGTTAGCCGTAATTACAACAAAGCCGTTAAGTGGCTTACTTTAGCCGCTAATAAAGGCAATATTTTTGCGCAGTATCGTCTAGCTCTTGCTTATGAAACAGGTATTGGTGCTTCTATCAACACCTCTAAAGCGATTCATTATTATGAAATGGCCGCAAAACAAGGGCATGCAAAAGCTCAATTAGCACTAGCCCGCCATTATAATGAAGGCGTTCATATAGAAAAAAATAAGAAAAAGGCAGCCGCCCTTTATAAAAGTGTTGCAATTCAAGGCAATGCCTATGCACAACATGAGTTAGCACAGATATACCATAAAGGCGAAGGCGTTAATAAAGAGCTAAACAAAGCCATTTATTTTTACAAGCAATCTGCTGCCAATGGCAACAACAATGCGCAATTTCAAATTGGCATGATCTATCTTGAGGATAAAAATACCGCAGGGAATTTAGCGAAAGCTGTTTATTGGTTATCTCATGCAGCTCAACAAGGTAATGCAAATGCAAAATTTGAGCTCGGCATGTTATATCAGGCCGGCATTGGTGTTAGAAAAAATAAAACCAAAGCATTACAGTTATTTGAACAATCTGCAGAACAAGGTCATACAAAAGCTCAATTCAAACTTGGGTCGGCTTATCACCGCGGGGTTGGCACTGAACCCAACTTTAAACATGCGGCCGAATGGTACATTAAAGCAGCGAATAATGGCCATGCCGATGCACAATTTAACCTTGGCTTGATGTACTACTCTGGTATGGGTGTTAAACGCAATATGAAAAAAGCATTTAAGTGGTATAGCAAAGCTGCGGAAAAAGGTTATGTTGATGCAGAATACCTTACAGGGCTTATGTATTTCAAAGGTGATGGCATCAAGAAAAATTACTCTCAAGCTCTATTTTGGTTTACTAAAGCTGCTAAAAAAGGCAGCTCCTTAGCGCAATATCATTTAGGGAAAATGTATGAAAATGGTTTTGGCGTTGAGAAAGATCCGAAAAAAGCCTATGAGTTATATTTAAAATCAACCAACAAGAAGTTTAAGCATTAGGAGTGGCAATTATGTACCTCGACTATTTTAAACTAAAAGAATACCCTTTTGGGCAGACCCCTAATATCAACTTTTATTATAATCTGCCCAGCCACCAGGAAGCACTTAATGTCCTTCTAGTAAGTTTACGCATGAAAGAAGGCATCATTAAAATTACCGGTGATACGGGGGCGGGAAAAACATTACTCTGCCATTTATTGCTTGAGAAATTAGATGACAGTTACTACCCTATTTACTTACCTAACCC
>JAJFJO010000202.1 GCA_021774015.1 Gammaproteobacteria bacterium | reverse complement strand
GGTACTAATACCGATGACTAGCAAAGTCATAATAGTTGCAAAAGGTGTGCGCCATAAATTGCCAATGCTAAATAAACACGCACGAACGTGGCACATAATCCAATATGCGATAGGGTTAAGTTTGTTGGGTTGGCTTTGATTCATTGGTTTATCCATCAGAATTTCCTCCATGGATTAGCTGCCCTTCTTTTAATGTCATCAGGCGATAATTTAGTGGTGCGATCAGTGATAGATCATGAGTAGCAATTAATACAGTAACACCTACTTGATTAAATGCTTCAAATAGCCGAATAATTTCTGCAGATAATTCTGGGTCGAGATTCCCGGTGGGCTCATCGGCTAATACTAAGGATGGTTTATTTACAATAGCGCGCGCAATACCAACGCGTTGTTGTTCGCCAGTGGATAGTGCAGACGGATAATGCTTTTCTTTATCAAGTAACCCAACTTTATCTAGAGCAGCACGTACGCGACGTTGAATTTCGCGTTGTTGAAAGCCAGAGATGACTAAAGGGATAGCCACGTTTTCAAAAATAGTACGCTGAGGCAGTAGTTGCGGGTTCTGAAAAATCATACCAATATTGCGACGCAGAAAAGGCACTTGCCGTTTCGATAGTCGGTTGAGATTGTGATCGTCGACAAAAATTTGCCCACGAGTTGGAGACTCAATGAGGGTTGTTAATTTTAACAGCGTTGTTTTACCGGCGCCTGAATGACCGGTTAAGAAAGCCATTTCGCCTTTGTCGAGATGAAAGTTCACGTCAATAAGAGCGTGGTGGTCATGATAGCTTTTACTGACATTGGTGAAACGCAGCATAAGTTATGCCTCCTTGTTATGTGACCTATATGAGTTGTTTAAATAGATCTAATATTTAATAGGTCTAGTATGCAGCAAAAGCAGTATTAAAAAAAGAGGGGGGCTTATTCAAATAATGCTTCAACAAATTCTGCGGCTTCAAAAGGCCTTAAGTCATCGATTTGTTCACCAACGCCGATAAAGCGAATTGGCAGTTTCATCTTTTCAGTGACTGCAAAAATAATGCCGCCTTTTGCGGTGCCATCTAGTTTTGTGAGTGTTATACCGGTTAAACCAATGGCTTTGTTAAATTGTTCAGCTTGGTGTAGTGCATTTTGTCCGGTGCCAGCATCAATCACCAGCATTGTTTCATGTGGTGCATCAGGATTGAGTTTTTGTATGACGCGTTTGATTTTTTCAAGCTCATCCATCAGATGGTCCTGTGTATGTAGGCGCCCTGCTGTGTCGGCAATAATGATATCGATATTTTTGGCATGAGCGGACTGGATCGCATCAAAAATGACAGATGCGCTATCTGCCCCTGATTTTTGCGCAACAACCGGCACTTGATTACGTTCACCCCAGACCTGTAACTGTTCAACTGCTGCAGCGCGGAATGTGTCACCGGCAGCAAGCATGACTTTCTTGCCGTGCTGTTTAAAGTGATGGTCAATTTTCGCGATGCTGGTGGTTTTCCCTGCGCCATTAACGCCGACCATCAGTAGAATAAAAGGTTTAGTATTAGCGGTGTCTAGGGCTTTTGCATAAGGCTCTAAGTTATTGTGTAGTTGTTCACGCAGCGCATCGATGAGCCTTGATGGGTCGCTTAGTTGTTTTCTAGAGACTTGATCAGTGATACTTTTCAAAATTTTCTGACTAGCATCAACACCGACGTCTGCTGTTAATAAAATCGTTTCTAATTCTTCAAATAAGTCGTCATCGATGATTTTCTTACCTAAAACCAGGTTTGCCAGGCCTTTGGAAAAGTTGTTGCGAGTGCGTTTTAGCCCAAAGCCTAGGCGAGAAGCCCACGAAGCCTTGCGAGGCTGTTCTTGTTTGGGTTCCTCAGTTGCTATGTTGGTTTGATCTTGTTGTTTCTTGTTTTTTCCAAATCCAAACATTATCTGTTGCCTTAATATTCCTGCTGGTTTATGAATATGTTACGATATCAGCCTGTTTATGTGTAACTGCGCTTTCAAGACGTTCTTGCTTAGTATACCTGCGTTGTTACAAGTTGTACGTTATACACCAATGCACCGCTTGCGGGAAGTAGTAATGTAAAGGGAATTGATCTTATGCGACGTATTTTACTTGGTTTGTTAATGCTTGTGCCATTGACGACTCTAGCCAGCAACATCCATGAATACACCCTTGAAAATGGTTTGACGCTTTTGGTGAAAGAAGACCATCGCGCGCCGGTCGTGTTGTCATCCATCTGGTATAAGGTGGGTGGTAGTTATGAGCGCAATGGAATAACAGGTGTGTCTCATGTGCTTGAGCATATGATGTTTAAGGGCACCAAAAAATATGGGCCGGGTGAGTTTGATAAGATCATTAGTCGTAACGGCGGGCAACAAAATGCGATGACATCCTCTGATTTTACGATGTATTACCAAAAACTAGCTGCTGATAAATTGCCGATTAGCTTTAAGCTCGAGGCTGATCGTATGAAAAATTTACTAATGGAGCGGCAGTCGTTTCAGAAAGAACTGCAGGTTGTGTTAGCAGAACGACGTATGCGGGTGGAAGATAATCCTCAGGGGTTAGCATGGGTGCGATTTAATGCAGCGGCTTATATCAATAATCCATACCATCATCCGGTTATTGGGTGGGCGACGGATATTAAGCACTTGACCTTAGAAAATGCGAATCAGTGGTATCGTACGTGGTATGCGCCGAATAATGCAGTTATCGTTGTGGTGGGTGATGTGAAACCAGGTCGGGTTTTTGCAGTAGCGAAAAAATATTTCGGCTCGATAAAACCCTCTAAATTACCTGTATTAAAGCCGCGTACAGAAGTGCCTTATACGGGTTTGCGTCAGGTGGAAATTAATGCACCAGCAAAATTGCCCTCTTTATTGATGGGGTATAATGTCCCTTCTTTAAAAACAGCAAAAAAGAAGTGGCAACCTTATGCACTAGCAGTAGCTGCTGGTATTTTAAGTAGCGGTAATAGTTCTCGGTTTTCAAAAGACTTGATTCGTGGACAGCAAGTGGCGGTTGGCGTTGATGCAGATTATGATATTTTTCAACTACACGGTGATTTGTTTGTTGTATCAGGCATTCCAAACGCTACATTCACAATTAAAGATTTGCAAACGGCTATTTTTAAGCAGCTTGATGCGTTAAAAACG
>JAJFJO010000201.1 GCA_021774015.1 Gammaproteobacteria bacterium | reverse complement strand
GCACCCGACAATCTAGCCGCCACCATCACACCGCACCACTTATTATTAAATCGTAACGATCTGTTAATGGGCGGCATAAAACCTCATTATTATTGCCTGCCCATCTTAAAAAAACATAGCGATCAATCGGCATTAATAGATGCGGCTATTAGTGGCGACACTAAATTTTTCTTAGGCACCGACAGCGCACCACACGCTCAATATAAAAAAGAAAGCTGTTGTGGTTGTGCCGGCATTTATTCTGCCCATGCGGCAATCGAACTCTACACTGAGATATTTGAGCAATACGATGCGCTGGACCGACTCGAACAGTTTGCGAGTTTCAATGGTGCAGACTTTTACGGCCTGCCACGAAACCTTAAAAAAATCACTATCAATAAAGAACCTTGGCAAATTCCAAAGACTTTATCTTTTGGCTCTGATACATTAATTCCTTTACACGCTGGTGAAATACTACAATGGAAAATACAGACTTAACCATGACTGATGAAACACAAAAAAAACATTCCATAAAAAAACGTTTCGATGCTTTTTTACCCATTGTTATCGATGTGGAAACTGGTGGCGCCAACAATCAAAAAGATGCACTGTTAGAAATCGCTGCCTTTTTAGTGGAATATGATGATAATGGAAAACTTATCGTCACCGATAAATTTCATACTCATGTCACCCCCTTTGAAGGCGCCAACCTAAACCCTGAAGCGATGAAAGTTAATCGCATCGATCCTTACCACCCCTTTCGTTTTGACGTTGATGAAAAAGAGGCGATTACTGGATTATTTGAATTTACCAGAGAGGCTCTAGCCAAACACAAATGCCGTCGTGCTATTTTAGTCGGCCATAATGCCCATTTTGATTTGGGGTTTATTCAAGCGGCCGCGGATCGCTGTCATTTAAATAAAAACAACCCCTATCACACCTATACTGTTTTTGACACAGCAACACTAGGCGGTGTGTTTGTCGGGAAAACCGTATTAGCAAAAGCAGTGAGAGCTGCCGGCCTTAGGTTCAATCAAGAGGAAGCGCACTCCGCCGTATACGATGCGCATATTACCGCATTATTATTTTGCGAACTTCTTAATCGACTGTAGCAATTCGATCAAACCATGGCTGTGCTTGCTCTAGCTGCGCAGCTAGTTGGTACAACGTCATTTCATCCCCATAGCGCCCCACAAACTGAGTACCCATTGGCAAATTATTGTCGCTCCAATGCAAAGGCACACTCATAGCAGGCTGGCCTGTTTGATTAAATAACCCGGTGAAAGGTGCAAACGAATATTGCTGCAGCATATACTCTTCTATATTTTTCGGCGTACCATTAAGATTTCCTATTTTTGCAGGCAATTGCGCTATTGTTGGTGTTAACAACACATCATATTTTTCAAAAAATGCGCCAATAATGCGACTTTGCGCATACATAATGTTGCAAGCATTTAAATAATCCACTGTCGAAAATTGCTTGCCTTTTTCTGCATACATTCGTGTTACTGGTTCAATTTTATCGTCCACCGGAACACCCATCAGGGCTGCCGCATTCGATAAGTCTTGATGCAAACACACAGATGTAATCACGGTAAATGCATGGGACATTGCCTCAAAATCAAATACTAATTCAGCAGGCTCCACCTTATGGCCCAATGACTCACATAATGCTGCCGCTTGCTCTACTGCTTTCACACACTCTTGATCCACCAGCACACCAAATGCTGCTTGTGTCACTAGTGCAATTTTTAATTGCCCGGGTGAGCGCTGCATACCTTCCAAATACGTTTCTTTGGGTTGCGGCGCATAAAAAGGTTCACCAATATCAGGCTGACTAGACACATCAAGTAACGCTGCATTATCTCGAACACTACGTGACATCGCATGCTGTATCACCAAACCACCCCATACGATGGTATAGTCTGGGCCAAACGGCGTACGTGCGCGCGTCGGTTTCATAGCAAAAACACCACAACAAGCAGCCGGAACACGCAAAGAGCCACCTCCATCACTACCATGCGCTATCGGTAAAATACCTGCTGCAACAGCAGCCGCTGCACCACCGGAGGAACCACCAGCAGTACGCGTTATATTCCAAGGATTTAAGGTCGGGCCAAATGCCTCTGGCTCTGTTGTGTATTTTAAACCAAACTCTGGCATATTTGTGCGGCCAAAAATATTTAAACCTGCTGCTTTATAGCGGGTTACAATCTCACTATCATGATCCGGGACAAAATGCTCGAAAAGCCGGCTGCCAAACATGGTGCGCACGCCTTGGCAATAGGCACCAGAATCTTTAACCAATAAAGGCACGCCAGCGAAAGATGCATCCATATTAATATGGGCAGCATACTCCCGTGCTTGTTCATACATAGGCGTCACAATGGCATTAATTGTTGGGTTACATTGTTGTGCTTTTGCAATAGCGGTATTGATGAGTTCTAATGGCGTGATTTCTTTATTCTGGATGAGTTGCGCAAGACCTAGCGCATCGTATTGATCGTATTCTGCAAATTGTGACATCGCCTATCCCTAGTAATAGTTCACCTGTTTGGCAAAAAAAATGTCACCCCAAACAATCGCTACGCGCGACGTTCAAGGTGACACAATTTTTAGAATTACATTATAAGCTAGTTGCGTTCTCAGCAAGATAGCTAGCAACACCTTGTGGCGACGCTGTCATACCGGTATCGCCTTTATTCCAGTTTGCTGGGCACACTTCACCATGCTCTTCATGGAACTGCAGTGCATCAACTAAACGAATGATTTCAGCAATATTACGACCCAAAGGCAAGTCATTCACAATTTGTGATCTCACTATACCGTCCTTATCAATAAGGAAAGCACCGCGCAATGCAACACCCGCTTCAGAGTGCTCAACACCAAAACTGCGACAAATGTTATGCGTCACATCAGCTGCTAATGTGTAACGCACTTCACCGATACCCCCTTTATTTACTGGAGTATTACGCCATGCGTTGTGCGTGAACTGTGAATCAATCGACACCGCAACCACTTCTACGTCACGCGCCTTTAAATCATCAATCGCATGATCCAGAGCAATCAGCTCAGAAGGACAAACAAACGTGAAATCAAGGGGGTAGAAAAATACTAAACCGTATTTATCACGAGTTGCTTCTTTAAAATTATAATCTTCTACAATTTCACCATTTGCCATCACCGCTGGAACTGTAAAATCTGGGGCTTCTCTACCTACTAATACTGTCATTTCTAATACCTCGTTGTGAGTAAATTTTGAACAATTCTACGCTTTTATCTTCCTCCTTGTCAACTTATCTGACATCGTGA
>JAJFJO010000021.1 GCA_021774015.1 Gammaproteobacteria bacterium | reverse complement strand
AATAAAATTAAAGCGTATGCGTTGCAAGATGAAGGCATGGATACCGTCGAAGCTAATCAGCATCTAGGGTTTGGTGTGGATTTGCGTGATTATGGTGTTGCTGCGCAAATATTAAAATCTCTAGGCATCTCACGAGTGCAATTATTGACAAATAATCCACGCAAGATAGATCAGTTGCAGCGTTATGGTGTTGACGTGATTGAGCAGGTTCCTTTGCAGGTTCCAGCAACCTCGGATAATGTAAAATACTTGCAAGCTAAAAAGGATAAGTTGGGGCATTTGTTGTCATTATGATATCATCGTCTTCAGGCACAACTATTTAAGGAGTTAACATGCGTATCGCCATTGCAGTCAGCCAGTTTAATCGAAAAATAACACAGTTATTGTTAGATGGTGCTTTAGCTCGTGCAAAGGAGAAAGGTTTTGCCGATGAGCATGTGGAGGTTATCGACGTGCCGGGTTGTGTTGAGCTGCCATTGATTGCGCAACAATGTATTGTGACCGAAGAGTTTGATGCGGTGATTTGTTTGGGCGCTGTTATAAAAGGTGAAACGGATCATTATGAATATGTGTGTCAATCAGTAACATCGGGCTGCCAACAGGTGGCTCTACAATATAATGTGCCGGTTATTTTTGGTGTGCTAACCACACAAACTGCTGAGCTGGCTTTGGCGCGTGCTAATGGTGAACATAGCAACAAAGGGGCTGAGTGTGTAGATGCGGCAATCGATATGGTTGGTGCAATGCATAAATGTAAGACACGCGGAGATAGTTTGAAGTATGCCTAGTTCAAACCCCTTATTAGAATCAATCTCCACCTGGTTTCGTCGTAATTTTTCTGATCCAGGTGCAATTAGTTTATTTTTCACACTCGTTATCGGTTTTGTATTAATAGAATTTTTTGGTGGTTTATTACTGCCGGTTATCATCAGTATTATTTTAACATATTTGTTGCAAGCAGGGGTTAAATGGCTGGAGCGTTGGTATTGCCCACATATTATAGCCGTTTTATTGGTTTTTATTGTTTTTATTAGTGCTGTTATTGTGGCATTTCTTTGGCTGGCGCCATTGATGTGGAAACAATTAAGTAATCTGGTGTCAGAGCTACCGTTAGCCTTTAGTAAAGGGCAGGGCTGGATGTTGGCTTTGCAGCAAAAATACCCTAATATTTACACCCAAGTGCATCCAGAGCAGGTGATCACTTTTTTTCGTCAACATATGGCGCATTTTGGTCAAATTGCTTTGCGTTATTCATTGATTACTATTCCGAGTGTCATACAAGTTATTCTCTATTTTATATTGGTGCCACTATTGGTGTTTTTCTTTTTAAAAGATTCCAAGCAAATTCTACAATGGTTTAGCCAATATATGCCGCGCGAACGGGGCTTGGTGTTGAGCGTCTGGTCAGAGGTCAACACAAAAATTGGTGCGTATGTGCGGGGTCGTGCATTGGAAATTATTATTGTGTCAGTAGTGTCGATGATTTCATTTGCCATCCTAGGTTTGCAATATTCTGTATTATTGGGTGTGTTGGTTGGTTTGTCTGTTATCGTCCCTTATATTGGCGCGGTGGTGGTGACCATTCCTGTGGTAATTATTGCTTTAATGCAGTGGGGTTTGTCCACACATTGTGTTTATTTGCTCTCGGTGTATACATTAATTATTGTTTTGGATGCGAATGTATTAGTGCCATTGTTGTTTTCTGAAGCCATGGATATGCATCCTGTTGTTATTATTCTTGCAGTGGTGATTTTTGGTGGCTTATGGGGTTTCTGGGGTGTATTTTTCGCGATCCCGCTAGCGACCCTGGTTAATGCGGTTTTGCATGCCTGGCCACGTGTGCTGGGTGAAGCAGAGCCTGAGCTAGTAGAGAGAGCTAAGTAGCCAAAGCGGTATTTTGTTTTCTATGTTTTTCCTAATATCGTCTGCTGCAATATACGTATTATTGATATGCTTTATTTGTAGAATATAAGCAACACTAAGGTGCCCCGAGAATCACGCGAGATGAGTCAGTGCTGAGGCTTAACTCCATATCGGTATCGGTTTTTCTTTTCTTTTACAGCTATATTGTTGCTGTTGACAAACCCTATATCTGAACCTGACCTCGAATTTCCACCAAATATACTCGGTGGTTGACCGACGGTGCCAGGCCGTTTACGGGTTCGGGTGGCAGTCGTTGGAATTAAGGCAGGAGCACTTCTCCCGTTTATTGTTATATTATTTCGATCAAATCCTGCTTTCTCAAATGCTGCAACCATATCAACAGGATTTGATCCATAAATGTTGGATAAATTGATTTTAACTGTGTCTAAAGCAGTTTTCTTAATTCCCTGGCTAATATAACGCAATGCCACAGTCTCAGCAATGATATCAGCTGATGTCTTACCAGAAGGCAAACCAGACGCGCAAGGTCTAAAACTGAAAGTAGTCTCATCTTTTTTAAGCCACCCTGAAGGTCTAGGTGAAGTAGCAATAAAGTTGATTTTTAATCTTCCAGTTTTATAGTAAGCAATATACTTATTGGTTTTTTTAACACAGCCTGTTCCACTCCCTTTGGATTTATCAAAAGCTCCAATTATGAAGGAAAGTTTACCTGCATCTTTTTTAAAATGATCAAAATCTGTAAACGACGACAATGAATCATCATCAACAGCGTCAGAACTACTGACAATAGCAGCTGCAGAATCAATATCCCTACGATGATCTATATTTTCAATACTAGAATTATTGGTCCCAATGGTTTCAAAGGGATTAAACCCGGAATAAGAGCTGGAATCAGAATCAGGCTTCGAAGTAAAGCCTATACTAGAATGACCAGTCCCAATGGTTCTAAAGGGATTAAACCCGGAATAAGAGCTGGAATCAGAATCAGGCTTCGAAGTAAAGTCTATACTAGAATGACCAGTTCCAATGTTTCTAAAGGGATTAAACCCGGAATAAGAGCTGGAATCAGAATCAGGCTTCGAAGTAGAGTCTATACCAGTCTGATGGCGGCCCTTAGTAGCGCAATCATCACTATCACCTTTATCCGTATTATCGCTGCTAGAAGTTAGCAGGCTACAACTAACTGCGCCACTAAGAGCAATATCTATACTATGACGTGATGAAGAACTCCTTGCAGCAGCTGAACCAGCAGCACCGACAGGAAGAGAGGAATTACTGTCAGCTGAATCATAGTTGTCAGTATCATTATCAGAACCTAATACATTACGAGTATTGGGGTGTCGAAAGTCATTTTCGATGCCCACTAAACTTTCAAATCGTGATAAAAGCTCGCTAAGATCACCTTCCGTATGTTCATGCCGCCATCTACCTGGGCTGCTTTTTAAGAAAGAATCTTTACCATCATCACCACTGTCACTATAGCCACCTGAATCTGGTTTTCCAATAGGAGTGGTGTCGCTAACATGTGAATCAGAATCACTAGATTGAGCGGGAACTTTAATTGCACCGGCTGCAGCTGACTGATGAAGACTGGCTTCTTTACCTTCAGGCATATTCTTTACCTCTTGCGATAATCAATATATTACTAAATTTAAGCTTTAGTATACTGATTTAAGATTAAGGAAAGCTTAAGTACAGAAAACTCTTGGGTAAATTATTATTCTTTAAGGTAGAAATTTATTGATTAGGATTCTTCTACAGCCTCTTGAGTTAGAAGGCGAGCATCAATCGGTTCTTTCTGCTCAAGTTCATTAACCCTGACGAGAATTGTCTTATGACACTCGTCTTCCTGACTAAAAATTTCTGCAATTTCATAAAGACTCATTTGCTCTATGAGGAAATGATCTGCTTGGCATAAAGAATTTTTTTGCTATATAAATCGCCATTACTCTGTTTGAGGAGGTACTGTATTACAGTTATAACCATCAAGTTAGTGTAATGCAAAACATACAGTAAACCTGTTCAAAAGTTGCAATCAAAACCGATAGCGTGTATGTTTCAAAATTCTTGAAACTAGGGATATTCAGCATGGATGGTCGTTTTAACAGCCGCACTAGGGTACTGTCAAAGATGGCGATAATTTCAGCTATTTTTACGTTAATAGTCATAGGGTTAGGTGCTTATACACGCCTTACTAATGCTGGCCTGGGTTGTCCAGATTGGCCAGGTTGCTATGGCCATTTAGTCGTGCCTAAATCTCAAGCAGCTATCGAGAAAATTGAAACAATGTTCTCTTCTACCCCGCTCGTGCCCAAGAAAGCTTGGATAGAAATGACGCACCGCTATTTTGCTGGGGCCTTAGGATTGCTCATTATAGGTCTTGCTCTATTTTCTGTGTGGGCTGCTTTTAAAGAAGGCCTACGTTATTTTATACTGGGTGTGGTTTTACTTGTTACAGTAATTTACCAAGCCTTGTTGGGTATGTGGACGGTGACTTTAAAATTGATGCCGATAGTGGTAACAGCTCACCTGCTAGGTGGCATGGCATTACTGGCTTTATTAGGCTTATTATATTGGACCGCTAACGCTCAACCGCAGCAGCAACATGTTCATCAATTCTCAACCTTATTTAAAGCATTTGCGCTTATTGGTTTGGTGTTATTGGTTTTGCAAATTAGCTTAGGTGCTTGGACAAGTTCCAACTATGCGGCGCTCAGCTGCCCTGACTTCCCTTTTTGTAATACGTATTTGAATTGGAATTTTGATTTTCAACAGGCATTTAGTATATCGTCACCGGTAGGTGTGAGCCATGAAGGTGGTTTGCTGGACGTGACTGCACGCATGACGATTCACACACTGCATCGTGTTGGGGCATTGATCGTGTCTTTCTATTTAATTGCTCTTGCCGTATGGGCGCGTGTTGCTGCCAAGCATGATACGCGATTGCAGGCCATAGTGATGTGGATGTTGTTATGTTTAATGGCTCAAGTTACATTGGGTATTTTTAATGTTATTTTTAGGCTGCCACTAACGATTGCAGAGTTGCATACGTTGGGGGCAGCATTCTTATTGATGAGTGTAGTTGCATTTAATCATCACGTATTTTCACAACGATTACAGAGTAAAGTAGGGTAGGGTATGACGAGTCAATCAGTGGCAAAAACAGCTAACCGAGCTGGAGTTTGGAAAGATTATTTGGAGTTATGTAAGCCGCGTGTTGTCGCTTTAATGATTTTGACTACTATTGCTGGTATGTTTTTAGCAGCGCCAGGTATGATTAGTTGGCAGGTATTATTAATTGGTAATGTGGGGATCGCTTTAGCAGCAGGTTCTGCTGCAGTGATTAATCATGTCATTGATCGACATATTGATATTCTAATGCGGCGCACAGAACGCAGGCCCATTGTGCAAGGTAGGGTGACGCCCAAGCAAGCACTTATTTTTTCGTTGGTGATTGGTGTGACGGGTATTACTTTGTTAGCTGCTTTTGTTAATGGGTTAACCGCAGTATTAACATTTATGACGTTAATTGGTTATGCCATTGTGTACACGGTGTATTTGAAACATGCAACACCGCAGAATATTGTGATTGGTGGTTTAGCAGGTGCAGCTCCTCCATTGTTAGGTTGGGTCGCGGTTACTGGCCATATTGGCTTGGGTGGTTTAATTTTATTAGCGATTATTTTTGTATGGACGCCCCCACATTTTTGGGCGTTGGCGATTCATCGTTTTGAGGACTATGCGAAGGCTAAAGTGCCGATGTTACCGAATACGCATGGCATTCGTTATACCAAGATTAATATTATTGTGTATACCTTGGTGTTGTTTGTGGTGTCGTTATTGCCTTTTTTCGTGCATATGTCAGGTGTGATTTATTTGCTGGCCGCTGTGTTGATGGGGGGGTGGTTTATATACTTAAGTATTACATTGTACCGCACAGATGATCGACAAGTAGCTATGCGCGTGTTTCGTTATTCCATTTGCTATTTGATGGGGCTTTTTGTGGCGATGCTGTTGGATCATTATTGTCAGACAAGTTTGGTGCAGTTGCTAGTGTGGATTTGATTGTATTTATTGTTTGCTCGCGCGGTTTTGGTTTCAAGTAGGCATGTACTTGGAACCGCGCGAGCGAGGGATTATGGTGATAATGAGCTAGAATCAGAATCAGAATCAGAATCAGAATCAGAATTAGAATCAAGTTCTTTATAATATTTAAGGGGGGTATCAGCATCAGCATCAGCATCAGCAGGGAGTTCTTTATGTGGCGTTAAAAGATCTCTAACTTTATTAAATAAAGCCTCTGTCTTACCGACGCTAAATCCAGTGCTTGCAAAAACTCGGCTATCGATACTTGGGCGGTCGGAGCCATCATGAGTAAGGTAGTATTTATTAAAATTTTCTTTAAATGCAGCTATGTCAATGTTATTTTTTGGATCTAGAAATTTTTCAAGTTCAGTCAAGGCTCGAATTTTCGCTTCTGTCACCTGGATACTAGAAGGTGTAGGTGTGATAGCATCAAAGATAGAGAAAAAAATGTTAAGTCCCGGCTTTTCTCGACGAGCGTTCATTTCTTTTAATTCAGCCCTTAATTCAACCAAACGAGTGTCTATTTCTTTACGAATACTCTGTCGTGTGTCAGCCATGATACTTCTCTTCTTTATTGATTAATTTAATGCTGATCATGTTAGCACGCCATTATTAAAGTAATCTTAATGCAAAGTGACTTTTTTCTTAAAGTTTTATTAATTGGTGCGTTTTTTTCGTTATGTTACGCCCTATCAGGGCTGGTGCTGGTTTGGTGTTGTTACCCCAGGGTTATCGCGCTTCGCGCGCTCAACCCTGGGCTCTACAGGTAATACGCCTTCAGCGTTTTTCTGCAGGTGCTTGTAGTCAGATTAATATGGCGTTAATTAGCCGCCCAATAACGAACTAATACCTGACATTTGTGACTTAGTCACTTCTTCAGCTTTGCTAGATGCATTATTAATAGCAGCGATAATTAAGTCTTCAAGCACAGTTTTATCTTCAGTCAAGAGTGATGGGTCGATATCAAGGCTTTTTACCATATATTTAGCGCTCATCACCACTTTCACAGCACCTGCGCCAGCTTCACCAGAGACTTCAATTTTAGCGAGCTCTTCTTGAGCCTTTTCCATCATTTCTTGCATTTTGGAGGCGTTTTTCATTAAATCGCCAATATTAAATTTCCCACCGAACATAGATACCTAGTGTTGTTAATAGCAAAAAGGATCGCAAATATAGCAGATTTTTAGTGTTTAGTCATCCATCAGGGTGCGGGATAAAAAGGCATGACTCAGTGTGCCGGCATCAAGGTATTCAAGCTCGCCACCAATAGGCACCCCGTGAGCGATGCGGCTAATACGTATGTGGCTAGAGTCGGTGTGAGAGGTGATATAGTGGGCAGTTGCTTTACCCTCAACGGTTGGGTTGGTGGCAAGTACCAGCTCTTTGAGGTCTGTTGTATTAATGCGATTCAGTAGAGCAGGGATGCCAATATCGGCAGGGCCAATGCCATCTAAAGGCGATAGATGCCCATGTAAGACGTAGTATAGACCACGATAGCTATTGGTTTGTTCGATCGCCATTACATCCGCTGGGGTTTCTACAATGCACAGCAGGGTCTCATCGCGTTTAGGGTTGCTACACAGCTGACAAAGGTTTTGTTCAGTATAAATGCGACAACGTTCACAATGTCCGACTTTTTCAATTGCGATTTTTAATATGCTGGCGAGCGCGGCACCTTTAGTTTGGCCTGCTTCGGAGAGTAACTGAAAAGCCATACGTTGTGCTGATTTTGGACCAACGCCAGGTAAGCAACGCAGTGCATCGATTAATTGTTTGGTGAGGGGACTAAACATCCGGGTTCTTTAATTCCTAAAAAATGTAGTGGGTGTTTATAAGCACCCACTGATAGATCTTATTATTGATCGCCACCATTGTTTTCTTCAGTGCCAATATTGCGAATGTCGTCAGGAATATTCATACCTTGCAACAGTTCCATGGTTTTACTTTGAGTGGCTTTTTGAATCTCTTCGCTCAAATTTTTCCAAGCCTCACGAATGCGCCATTTGAATTCGCGAATGCCACCTTGTAGCGCGCGTTCATCAAATTCGATATCTTCAAAGGCATATGCAGCCGTCATGATGATTTTCACCGTTTTATCGTGTGATTCACCAACAAGCTTGGTATCTGATAATGAAGAATAGGTATCCTGCATTTGTGATTGCATGTCCATAATGCTAGATTTAATTTCATCAAGTAATGCGTTGTCTGACATAATTTGTCTCCCGAGTTTAATGTTGAGTTTCTACAGGGCTTATGCTGTCTTTGATAACGGTTGCGTCGAAAGTCTGCATAATATTCTGTACGTGTTTATCGTTATAAATAGCGCGTTCAGCAGCGTTCAGTTTATCTTCTTTTTCTTGTTGTGCTAAGCTCGCAGGGGTGTTGACGTTGCCTTTTGCAATATCAACGGTAACCTTCATGGTCTTATTAAACTGCTTGTTTAATGCATCCTGTATTTGTTTTACATATTTATCTTGGAGGAGGGGTTTGTGTTTTGAATCCAAGTGAAAATGAAATTCATTGTCGTTCATTTTATGTAAATGTAATTGCTGTGCCAGTGCAAAGGTTAGTCCGCTAACATCAATTTGAGGTAATAGCTCGCGCCAGTAGTTCGTAGATGCATTTTTGGGCTGGGCCGGTGTTGGCGCTGCAGTAGATGCAGCAGATGAAGATGATGTGTTGGTTGTGTTGTTTATCGTTGTTGCCGTTGGTTTTTTAATGTTGGTTGTTTTACCTGGTGTTTGTGGCATAAACGCAAGCATGCGTAACAGTGTCATTTCAAACCCAACGCGTGGCGTAGGGGCATGCGGTAAATCACGCTGACCTAATAAAGCAATTTGATAGTATAGCTGCACATCTTCAGAATTAATTGTTTGCGCGAGTTGCTGCACCTGCTCAGGTTGGTCCGCAAGCGGGCTGCCTGTTAACTGAGTGACTGAAATTTTATGCAGCAATGAGAGTAAGTCAGCTAATGCACTAGAAAAATCACTGCCTTTGGTATTTAATTTTTCGGCACAATTTAATAACGCGTTAGCATCTTGTTGGTTAAGCGCCGCGAGTATTTCAAATAGTGTTGTTGGCTCTATCGTACCCAGCATAGCTTCTACTTCGGCGGTAATTATTTTTCCGTTTCCAAACGCGATACTTTGATCCAACAAGCTTAGTGCATCACGCATGCTGCCTTTTGCGGCTTTACCAATGAGTGCTGTCGCGGGTGCTTCATAGTCGATTTTTTCTGCTGTTAAAATAGTTTCTAAATGCCCTGCAATTTCTTCGGGGGTGAGTAGCTGCAAGTGAAATTGCAAACAGCGTGATAATACGGTGGCAGGTAGGCGTTGATAATCTGTCGTTGCCAATAAAAATTTTACATGTTCGGGTGGTTCTTCCAAAGTTTTTAATAGTGCATTAAAACTATGGCCTGACAGCATGTGCACCTCATCAATAAGATATACTTTGTAGCGGCCTTTAGTCGGTGCATACTGCACGTTGTCTAATAGCTCACGCGTGTCTTCCACTTTAGTGCGAGAGGCAGCATCAACTTCGTATAAGTCAGGGAAGCGACCCGTATCAATCTCTTCACAGGTTGAGCAAGTGCCGCAAGGATTAGCACTGATGCCTTGTTCGCAGTTGAGAGATTTAGCGATAATGCGTGCAATAGTGGTTTTGCCCACACCGCGTGTGCCGGTGAATAGGTAGGCATGGTGAAGGTGTTGCTGATTGAGTGCATTGCTGAGTGCTTGCACGACGTGAGGCTGCCCAACGACTTCGCTGAAGTTATGGGGGCGCCATTTTCGTGCTAATGCTTGATGTGCCATCGCGTTCAATCTTCTGTTGCCAGTGAAAAGGCGGTGACCATACAGCCTGACCTCACACCCGAATTCACTGCTGCCGTTGCTCCCTTCCGGGCCTGGCGGAGTTCACAATGTATCGTCATGAGGAGACCCTACGGCCACCAACTCGTTGCCTGCATTGCTATCAGGCGATATTCTGTTGTTTGTTTGAGCCAGTATAAAGAAGTGGCTTTTCGATTACCAGCCCTGCTTTGCTCAAACAAACTTGTGTGCGACTTGGCGGAGAGAGAGGGATTCGAACCCTCGGTACGCGGTTAGCGTACACACACTTTCCAGGCGTGCTCCTTAAGCCACTCGGACACCTCTCCGGAGGGCCCATAATGTAAACCACTCTACACTTTTGCGCAATATATCATTTGGTTAACGGAATGACAGGCAGCCGCCAACGCTCATTTGTATACAGTATATACAAGTTAGCTTAAGGGAATCTTAAACCGAGAAAGCGTATGACAACCGGGGGTGTTTGAATTTCTCTGCATAATGTCTTGCGGTTCGTTTTGTCATGATGAATACCTCTGGGTGATAAGCCTATTTTTTCTTCGACAATACCGGAATAGTTATAACTATTCCAGCGGGTATAGCGAAATAGTCAAGACTATTTCGCTATATAAGCTATTATCCTATATCTCAGCTTGTGTAAGCGCGTGTTGCTCTAATACGGATGCAATTTTGGTTGGGGTATCCATCGTTTCACCATTTTATTAGATATTAAAAATGGGAGCAATTGCTCAGAGTTTCTGCAGGCAATTACTCGGTTTTTATGTTGTAAGCTGTTCTTTTTCTCTAGGAAGACCCAATTAATTTAATTTAAATCAATTGGTTATATTTTTTCTAACTTTTTTTCATATCCTCTTAAGCTATTTTACGTTTTTTGA
>JAJFJO010000003.1 GCA_021774015.1 Gammaproteobacteria bacterium | reverse complement strand
CACCAAAATCTCAAAACCATACATTTTCTTACGGCCAAATTTATCTGATAGCGTGCCAAAAATGATGGCACCAAAAGCAGCTGAGGCCAGAGCAGCACCATTCAATAAGGCAATCTGTAACGTTGACAGGTGCCAAATAGGTGCAAGGAGGGAGGTAACTACACCAATTACAAAGAGATCATAGGCATCTGTGAAAAAACCCGTGCCCGCTGTCACCACCATACGCCAGTGAAACCGGCTTACCTTATCATGTTCAGTATCTATCGTGGTGTTCATAGCGGTCATAAGATCTCCATCATTTATTATCTATTCTATAGATTACATTTTAACTCTGATATACTAGCATACCAGCATAAGATAACAGGAAGTTATTACAAATTTATGACATTTTCCCACCTTATATCCAGTATCATATAAAGCTAATATCTCATTGATTTTAATAACAATAATGCTGAATTAAAGCATTCCTAGCGTCATTCGTAAAAAAATTCAATCCAACTAAAAAACTTTTGCCTCAATTCAAACACATGCAGATTTCATTATCTGTCCTATAATGTGATGGAACTACAACGTTAACAAGGAGAGCACCCCTACAATTAACAGCCGATGCTCGGAAACAAAGGGCCTGTATTCCTTGGAACATTTTTATAACAACCAAGAGATATCTAAGGAGATATTCATGACACCTAAACACTCATGTGAAACTTTTATCGATGGGATAGGATCGATATCATTTGTTGGCGGCGTGATTCGTGCCGATCTTGTAAAAATAGTTCCTGATGAAAAGGATAAAGATAAGACCAGCCTCGAATCAGTTCAACGTCTTATTATTACGCCTCAGGGCTTTTTGCAATCAGCGAATGTCATCAATGATTTGGTGAATAAACTGACAGAAGCTGGGGTCATACAGCAGAAGAAGGTTGAAGGTGACGAAAAAGGTAAAGGCAAAGGTAAATAATTAATCGGTTTGTGAGGCCGCGCGCCTGCAGGCACAGGTTATCCCGGAAATCGCACAAAGCGATTATCCGGGACCTAACTTGTTTCCAATATCGCAGGTTCAATTAACGCTCGCCACCAAGCTTCATTCTCTAAATACCAATGAACGGTTTGCTGCAAACCTTCTTTAACAGAGATGGAGTACTCAAAGTCTAAGCGATGTTTAATCTTGCTAGAGTTAATCGCATAACGCCTATCATGTCCCAATCTGTCGGTAACATGCTCGATCATTTCTCTACAGGAGCGCCCCTGCGCTGGCGGTGCTAATGGAAAACGTTCTTCATACTCAGGGTTAGCCGCAAACCATTTATCTAAAGCAGCACACAATGTATCAATCAGAGCTAAGTTCGTCATTTCGCCATCATGCCCACCGACATTATAGCTTTCCCCGACTTCACCCGAATGTAAAATAGCATCAATAGCACGACAGTGGTCCACCACATGCAACCAATCACGCATTTGTAGCCCATCACCATAGACAGGAATTTTTTTGCCTGTTAAAAGATTAATTAAAGCTAGCGGAATGAGTTTTTCAGGAAAGTGGTACGGGCCATAGTTGTTAGAACAGTGGCTGATGCTAATGTCTAAACCATACGTTGCATGAAATGCTCGCACGATATGATCAGCACCCGCCTTCGACGCTGCATACGGCGAATTAGGTTGATATAAATGTGACTCAGTAAATGCAGGCTCATCCGGCGACAATGTCCCAAAAACTTCATCGGTAGAAATATGATGAAAACGATGTTCTTTTACCCTATCACCATCCAACCAATGCTGCTTCGCAACCGACAATAAAGCATGCGTCCCCATAACATTTGCTTGCATAAACTCATCGGAACTTAGAATCGAATTATCAACATGTGTTTCAGCTGCAAAATTAACAACCGTATTTATTTCAAACTGAGAAAACAACTCATTTAGCAATACTTTATTATTAATATCACCTTGAATAAAATGGTAATTTTTTAATGATTCTAAACCAGAAAGATTATCCGTATTGCCTGCGTAAGTAAGTTTATCTAAAACAATTACGGTATCTGTAGGATGCTGCGCCAACCAGTAGCGTACAAAATTGGAACCAATAAATCCAGCACCACCTGTTATTAGCAATATACGCATAGATCACTTCCTTAATACGCTTTCAATTCCCTAAAACTTTTCTGCTTCCGCGAAAGAAACACCACGGCTATCTTTTTCCGATAAAGCAGGCCCCGTGTCATTAAGCAATGGCCAGTCAATCGCCAAGTCAGCATCATTCCAAATAATAGAGCACTCATCTTCCGGGTGATAATACGCCGTGCACTTATAAAAAACTTCAGTATCATCTGAGAGCGTATAAAAACCATGTGCAAAACCCGGCGGCACCCACAATAATTTTTTATTTACATCCGATAAATAAAAGCCTTCCCATTTCCCAAACGTTTTCGAATCTTTACGCAAATCCACAATTACATCATAAATTTCACCAGCCAATACGCGCACCAATTTGCCTTGTGGGTGCTCATGCTGATAATGCAATCCGCGCATAACATGCTGAGTTGACTTGCTATGATTATCTTGAACAAAAGTAAGTTGGCGCCCATTATTAAGCAGCTTATTGTAGAGGTCTGAACGCCAGGATTCTAAGAAAAAACCACGGTCATCAGCAAATACGGTGGGTGTAATAATTTTTGCATCTTGCAGGCCTGTTTCTAAACACTCCATACCATTTCCTCTCTCGGACGATAGAGTTCATATTGTAATTTGCGGACACAGTTAAGCAAATAATCGTTGTAATCACTTTTCGGCATTGAGAAGGCTAATCGTTCTAGCTGCGCAGCATCAATAAAACCTTTTAAATAAGCGATTTCTTCAAGGCAGGCGATCTTCAACCCCTGACGATTTTCAATAATGCTTACAAACTGGCTCGCTTCAGTAAGAGAGCTGTGGGTTCCTGTATCTAACCACGCTGTACCACGACCTAAAATAACAACCGACAACTGATCTTTTTCTAAATACTTGCGGTTTAAATCTGTAATTTCTAACTCACCACGTGCAGATGGCGCTAAATCTTTTACCATATCTACAACTTGATTATCGTAAAAATACAGCCCAGTAATCGCATAATGTGATCTTGGTTTTTCTGGTTTTTCCTCTAGTGAAACTACCTTTCCATTTTCATTAAACTCCACCACACCATAACGACTAGGATCATTAACATAATAACCAAATACCGTAGCGCCCTGCTCTAGATGAACAGCCGCTTCTAACTTCTTAGCAAACTGCGCCATATAAAAAATATTATCGCCTAGCGCTAAACTAACTTTATCATTCCCGATGAATTCTCTACCCACATTAAATGCATCTGCTAAACCACGCGGCTCATCTTGCACAGCATAGCTTAGGTTAAGCCCCCACTGGGAACCATCGCCTAAGAGCTGCTTAAATGCAGGCACATCTCGAGGGGTAGAAATGATAAGAATGTCACGTATCCCTGCTAACATCAGCACAGATAATGGATAATAAACCATAGGCTTGTCGTAAACAGGAAGTAGCTGCTTATTAACAACCTCAGTCAAAGGATAAAGACGCGACCCTTTGCCGCCAGCTAATATGATACCTTTCATGCCGAGTATAATAACGGAAGGTTTTACTAAATGCTAGCGATTCTGGGAATAGCTGCCTCACGAACTCTTTCAGGTTCAAATAAAGCGTATTTGCTCATAATCAATCCAGATAATTCAGTATAAAAGTAAAGTGTGACTAGCGATTACAGTTGTATTCTTCTGTGACATTGGAGACCGCAAGTTGAGTAGCGCAGCGCATGTGCCGCATTTGACAAATACACCTTATCTGAACGCAAAAGAGTCAGCATAATATTTGGGTTCGATTACTTCTTGCAATTTGATGGATAGCTTATAAACTGATGCTCTTAATTTTTAGTTAATAAAGCAAGGTCTGATTTGATAAAAATATAGGCAACTTATAGGGAGTGTAATACATGCTAAATGAACTCAAACAACGCGAAAAAAATGGAGCTCCAATTCGAGTCGGCTTGATTGGTGCGGGCGCGATGGGTTTAGGTATCGTTTGGCAAATCAGTAAAACACCTGGCATGGAACTGGCTTTTGTCGCAGACCTGAATCAACAAGCCGCAGAAAAAGCACAAACAGTCTACGGCAAACCCCTGAAATTATACAACAATGCAGATCAAGCGTTGGATGATACTAACGTTGAGTTTGATGTTTTAGTTGAATCGAGCAACTCCATCGGACCCGCTGCTCGTTTTTGCCTTAAAGCCATCGCTCGTAAAGCACACGTTATTATGATGAATGCTGAAGTGGATTTGGTCGTTGGTCCTTACTTACAACATGAAGCCAAAAAACAAGGCGTCGTAGTGACTAGTGATGCTGGCGATCAGCATGGCGTACTCATGCGCATGATCGATGAAATCGACATGTGGGGTTTTGATATCGTTCAAGCCGGTAACATCAAGGGCTTCCTCGATCGCTACGCCACAGCCGATACAAAGCGTGAGATCGCTAAAGAATTGAACCTTGATTTAGTGCAATGTGTTGCCTATACCGATGGCACCAAGCTAAATATTGAAATGGCGATTACCGCTAATGCTGCCGGCTTAACCCCCTATACCATCGGCATGGAAGGCCCAGCCGCCAAAGAGGTGACTGAAGCACTAGACTTATTCGACTTTGATGCTTATCAAGGTCAAGGCCGCGTGGATTATCTTCTCGGCGCTCAACCGGGTGGTGGTGTTTACGTGATTGGTAAATGTGATGATCCATTTCAAGCGGAGTATTTGAAATACTACAAAGTAAATAGCCGCTTCCCTTACTATATATTCTATCGCCCATATCATTTGTGCCATTTAGAAACCACTCGCGCAATCGCGCTTGCTGCTCTTTACGGTAAAGCCGTATTAACACAAGACCATGGCCGCTTAACCGATGTGTATACCTACGCGAAGCAAGATATCACAGCCAATAGCACATTGGATCACGGTATTGGTGGTGACCTTGTATATGGTTTGATTCAAGAAACTGCGACAGGTGATCCCGCTGGTTTATTGCCGATTGGCTTATTGGACGGCGAACGTGGCGCTGAAAAACCTCGTATTGTGCAAGCGTACGATAAAGATCAACCTTTAAGCTGGAGTGACGTGGAAATACCTGATTCTGAATTGCTACAACTGTATAAAAAGCAGCAAGAATTATTAAAAACACCCGTTGCTGAAATAGCGTAAACTGACCCACTTATTTGGATAATAAATACGAATGACTGAACAACAAAAACATATTGCCGTGCTCGGCGCTGGCCCTTGCGGATTGTATGCCGCAAGAGTCCTGACTCAACAAGGCTTTAAGGTCACCGTCATTGAGAAGGGCGAACGCCCTGGTGGGCTAGCAACCAGTTATCGTTGTGGTGAGAATTGGTATGATATGGGTGTCCATATGCTGCATGCCTTCGATAAAGAAATTTTCGAAGATATTAAAGCCATTATGGGTGATGAACGCATCGAGGTCGATCTTAATGCTAAAATTCGTTGGGCGGGTGGTTTTTATCGTTACCCTTTACAATTTGGCGATATCATTAAAGGCATCCCCTTCTTTAAATTATGCAAGCAGGTGTTTTTTCTATTCGCAACTCAATTAAAATTCGCACTTTTCCCTAAAAAACCCAACAATGCCGAAGAAGCGTTAATTCAATTGTATGGCAAACCATTATATCAATTCTTTTTCGAAGATTTTACACATCGTTATTGGGACATTCATCCTAAAGACATCTCAGCAACCTTTATTACCACAAAAATGCCCAAGCTAACAGCTGTTGATGTAATTAAAAAAGGACTGGAAAAAATAGGCATTAAGCCCGGCGTTGCAAGCGTTGAAAGCGCACTTACAAAAGAAACATTACACTACTCTCGCACCGGCGCCGAAACAATGACGCGGCGTCTTGCACAAGCAGTCAGTGATGCTGGCGGCACTGTCTTATTAAATGCGACAGTGACAAAAGTAGTTGCCAACGACAACCACATTACGCATATCGAATACGAACAAGGCGGCATATCACAACAGTTAGACTGCGATGAGTGTTTATCTACAATACCACTTAATACACTGATGCAATCATTAGAGACACACTGCCCACCTAATATATTAGAAGCGTCACAAAAACTTCGTTATAAACCGATTGTTGTTTACGGGCTTTTAGTTAACAAACAACAATGTCTGGATTCTTTATACGTCTATTATCGTGATCGTACTTTC
>JAJFJO010000200.1 GCA_021774015.1 Gammaproteobacteria bacterium | reverse complement strand
CGGAAGGGGGGTTCTTATCCCTACAACCTCCACAGATGAGTTTTTTGCAGAACTTGCACTATGGTTTGGAGTAACAGGATCTGAACTCTCATCTATTCTTCCAAATATAGGGCGTTTCTATGATACAAATTCCGGCAGTGCACCCATAGGCTTTCTCAACATCTAAAAGTCTCTTGTTTGCAATAAGAAGTATATGATTCAATTGTAGATAGTAATACCTACTTTGGATGGCTGGGGCTGTTGAATACACTTCGAACTGAGAAATATTATGATTTAGTAGAATTAAACACTAACTTCGATAACTATATCTCAGAAATACTAAATAGCTCCCTTGAAAAGCTCAGGAATCCAACGTGACCCAGTGGTTAAAAGTACCGATAAGCACTATTAAGTTATTAAGCTCGGCTTGCTGGATCCAAAATACTTGGGGATTTCAAGTAAATTGGTAGCCGAAGAGGACAACCTTTTTAACATCGTAGCTGTATCCCGATCTATATTTTCTGTGTCAAACTGCTCAAGATAAATACGCAGCGTGGAGCCTTTTGTTCCTGTTCCTGAAAGGCGGGTGATTATTCTCGAACCGTCAGCTAGAAAAAAACGGAGCCCCTGCTGCTCACTAACATCTTTAGTTACCGGGTCAACATACCTAAACTCATCGGCACTAGTTATTTCACTCCCCGATAAACTCATACCTTTAAGTTTGGGGAGCCTCTTTCTCATATCTGAAAACATTTCATTAGCTTTATCCGAATCCATTTCCTCGTAGTCATGACGCTCATAGTAACTTCGCCCATACTTAGCCCAGTGATCTATTAAAATATCTTTTGCGGATTTGCCGGTTCCCGAAATTATTGAAAGCCAACTCAAAACGGCCCACAGACCGTCTTTTTCACGTACGTGATCTGCTCCCGTACCAAAGCTCTCCTCCCCGCAAATATTGCATAGCCCCGCATCCATTAGATTACCGAAAAATTTCCACCCCGTAGGGGTTTCATAACAGTCAATTCCCAAGTTCTTTGCTACTTTATCAAGTGCTGTACTAGTGGGCATTGACCTTGCCACTCCCGCCAGACCGTCCTTGAATCCAGGGATACAGCTCCTTGCCATATCAGTTATTACGGCTACGGAATCTCCTGGAGGCACGAATAATTTATGACCGAATATCATGTTCCGGTCGCCGTCTGCGTCATTTGCAGCTCCAAAATCCGGAGCGTCATCGGCCATCATTATATCTACGAGAAAGGAGTTGTAGACGAGATTGGGATCCGGATGAATGCCGCCGAAATCGGGCAAAGGATTGCCTCTTACTACCGTTCCCTCCCGAGCTCCGAGCTGCTGCTCCAGAAAGTATTGCGCATATATTCCCGTAACCCCATGCATACCGTCAAAAATCATTCGGAAGCCGCTTTTAAACAGGTCCGCTATTTTGTTGAAATCGAATACCTCCTCGAGAACAGCTTGATAGTCCTTAAAAGGGTCGATTACGGATATCTTCGTACTCCCGATGTGATGCTCGCTTTCATTATCAACTTGAAATTCCAGATCGCCCGCTGTGAGATAATGATCGATTGACAAGCTTAGTTCATAAATTCTTTGGGTGAAAGTCTCGGGCGCTGGGCCTCCGTTACTCACGTTATATTTAATTCCGAAATCCCCTTCTTTACCTCCTGGGTTATGGCTTGCGGTAAGGATGAAACCTCCCAGGGCCTTTCTTTGCCTTATCACCGCAGACATGGCGGGTGTTGAAATTAGTCCCCTTCTGGGAATAAGTATTTCTCCGAAACCGTTTGCAACGGCCATACTGAAAATAGTTTTCAAAACCTCATGATTTAGATATCGGCCGTCGCCCCCAATGGCTAAACTTTCCTTTGAGAGATCAAGGCCGGAGTCTTCCATAAGGGTGTTGAATACGGATTGAATGAAATTTTCCGTGTAGCCCGGATTATCCATAAACACTCGTGTTTTTTTTCTTAAACCCGAAGTGCCGGGATGCTGATCTTTGTAGGGACTTGTCTGAACTTTTTTAATATTTGGAGCGCTCATCTATTCACCGCCTTTGAATATATAGCTGTATGAGGTTGTGCAAATATCTTATACGCAAATAGCTTTACACGATCTTCGATCAAAAACCAAATAAGAGCGTAGAGCCAGACTACCCCGGCATATTTCCAGCCGAGTGCGGGCATCAATATCCCGTATACGGATATTATAGTTGCGAGGATCTGAGTAACAATAACCGCTCCCAATAAAATTGGCGCCGGTTTGATTGACCAGAAAGGCCCTCTTGTCCTCGCCACGAAAACCGTCAGGTGTCCGGCCACGGATAGTTTCAAATAAATAAGCGGCTGAAGAATTTCTCTGCTGAGATCAAAATACCGCTCAGCTATATAAAATAGCCCGAATGTTTCAACCACTCCCATTAATCCCAACATTGACGAAACACCCAGAACTACCTTCATATTCCATGCTTCAGGCTGATCCGAGTAATGGGTGCGGTCATAGGCTATCGATAAGATAGCGCCGTCATTAAGAAGAGCGAGGAGGACTATCATTACTGCCGTTACAGGATAGAAGTTGAAAATTATAATACAAAGAGTCATAAAGAGGAGCACTCTAATAGTCTCCGCTATGCGGTAAATTGCATAACTGTTCATTCTCTGAAAAATTTTTCTGCTCTCTTTTATAGCTTCAATGATTACCGAAAGCCCCGGAGTCAATAGTACGATATCGGCTGCAGCTCTGGCTGCGTCTGTGGCTCCCGATACAGCGATTCCCGCATCCGCTTTCTTTAATGCAGGGGCATCGTTTACTCCGTCCCCCGTCATTCCCGTGATATGTCCCCGTTTCTGGAGCACATCAACTATGTGGTATTTGTGCTCAGGAAATACTTGCGCGAAGCCATCTGCTTTTTCAATCTCCTCTGCCATCTTGCCTTGTTCGTGGGGTTTTGTTTGAGAAAGGATTCCCGCATCCAGAATGTTTGTTCCCAAACCCAGCTGTTTGGCTATCTCTTTTCCTATTACTACTTGATCACCGGTTACCATCTTAACACTAATCCCCATCTCTTTTGCCGTATCTATAGTAGCTTTAGCGTCTGTACGCGGAGGGTCGTACAGAGGGAGCACACCGAGGAATTGCCAATTCCCCTCGGTATCGGTTTTAGCCACTCCGAGAGAGCGGAAGCCTCTTTGAGCGAATTCGCCTATTTTTTGTTCTACTTCTGATTTTATATCATCCGGAATCTCCGACAGAGCAAGTATGACCTGGGGCGCTCCCTTGCTCACTTGAAGAATAACTCCTCCTTTGCTTTTCACTTTAGCTTCCGTTCGTTTGTGCACAGGGTCAAAGGGAGTAAAATGGATTACATCGTATCCGCTTTTGGCTATATCCTCTTTTAATCCTCCGAGTATCGCAAGGTCGATCGGGTCCTGGTCTTCCGATCTTGAGGCAAGGCAGGCATACAGAATTACGTCTTCGGGTTTAATGCCAGATACAGTAAAAGGCTCCCCGAGAGTTAGCTTATTTTGGGTTAATGTTCCGGTCTTATCAGAGCAGAGTATGTCCATCCCCGCAATCTCTTCGATACTAGCAAGACGTGTAACAATCGCCTGCTTCAATGCCAAAAGCCTTGCTCCCACAGCCATAGTGACTGAAAGGACAGTCGGCATGGCAACGGGCACGGCGGCCACAGTTAAGACAAGGGCGAATTCGATGGTCTTAAGCATGTCGTCTCCCCTGAAAAGAGCGACTCCGAGTATCAGGGCCACCATACACATAGCAAGGACTATTAGATAATCACCGATCTTGAGAACAGCCTTCTGGAAATGGCTTACGGTATGCGCAGTTTCTACGAGTTTTGCGGTTTTACCGAAGAAGGTGTCCCCCCCCGTAGCGTAGACAAGAGCGTCTGACTCTCCCTGCTTTAAAACAGACCCGGAATATAGAACGTCTCCGGGCCCGCGAGTTACGGGCAGGGATTCTCCTGTAAGTGCGGATTGGTCGACCTCCACGGGGTCGCCTTCGATGAGCTTAGAATCGGCAGGGACGATGTCGCCTAATCGGAGCCTCATTACATCTCCCGGGACTACTTCACGGGCAGGGATCTTTTTCCAATTGCCACCGCGCTTTATAAGTGCGTTTAGAGCAAGCTTTTCCTTAAGCGCCGCTATCGTGTTGCCCGCCTTATGCTCCTCCCAGAATCCTACTATTGCATTCACTACAAGGAGCGTCATGATAATTCCGAAATCCGACCAATGCCGTACCAGAGCGGAAAGTATTGCTGCTATCTCTATCATCCAGGGTATGGGTCCCCATAAATAGGAGAGGAATTTAAGAATGGGGTTTTCCTCTTTTTCCTCAAGCTCATTGTAGCCGTATTGAGACAAGCGGGTTTGAGCTTCTTGGTTGCTCAAGCCATCGCCTGAGCAGTTTAACTTGCCCTCGAGCTCACCAATTGACATAGAGGCAAATTCATCTTGCTTTTGACCGGAGTTGTTGTCAGCATTCTTATTATTACTCATTATCTCCCTCCATCTGATCTGGAATCGAATATAGGAAATATTTTAGAATAAATTTTTAACCGTTGCCGCTCCATTTCCAATTGCATATCTCGGGCATGTCCTCCCCGTGAGCCGGAGCGTACCGGCGATGCTCATCTAACTTTTCATTGAAATAGTTTATCAGATCGCCCGATTTCGACTGTAAGCGCCCCACCCTGTGCAGCGCCTCAATCGCCAAATGAAACCGGCTCATGCCGTTTCGTACGACCATATCAAAGGGCGTTGTCGTGGTGCCTTCTTCTATATATCCTCTCACGTGAAAACGCTCGGCGTCAGGGCGGCGGTAGACTAGTTCATGTATTACCCTGGGGTACCCGTGGAAAGCAAATACGACGGGTGCGGTATCGGTAAAAAGGTCTTTGAAGGAGGACTCGTCCAACCCGTGCGGATGATCTCTATGAGAAATAAGGGTCGTAAGGTCAACCACATTCACAACGCGCACCCTTAGCTCGGGTATGTGACTGCGCAGAAGCCAGGCTGCCGCAACTGTCTCCAGTGTTGGGACATCGCCCGCGCATCCTAAAACCACATCGGGCTCCTCCCCTACGTCGTTTCCAGCCCATTGCCAAACCGAGGCTCCACGTGAGCAGTGTTCTCTTGCAGAGTCCATATCGAGCCACTGAAGCTCAGGCTGCTTCCCCGCAACTATAAGATTTACATAGCCTCTACTTCTCAGACAATGATCGGCAACCGATAGCAGGCAATTCGCGTCGGGGGGCAAATATATTCTTACAACAGAACTTTTTTTATTCAGTACGGAGTCGATAAAGCCAGGCCCCTGGTGACTGTAACCGTTATGGTCCTGACGCCAGGCGTGGGAAGTAAGCAGATAATTCACTGATGTGATCGGTACCCTCCAGGGTATCTCGCCGCACATTTTAAGCCACTTGGCATGCTGATTAAGCATTGAATCAACTATTGTTGCAAATGCCTCATAGCAGGGGAATAGTCCGTGCCTACCCGTAAGCAGGTAACCCTCTAGCCATCCCTGACACATATGTTCGCTTAGAACCTCCATCACCCGGCCGTCAGGAGCTATGTGATCGTCAATATCTATAATCTTTCCGACTGAGCAGCGGTTGGTTACCTCAAAAACTGCATTAAGGCGGTTTGAGTTCGTTTCATCGGGACAGAATATACGGAAGTTCCTCTGGTCTTCATTCTTTATAAATACATCGCGTAAAAATTTACCAAGTTCACGCGTAGATTCCCCAATCCGGGTTCCAGGCTCATTTATATCGAGCGCATAATCGGTAAAATCCGGAAGGTCTAATGCTACAATCAGTTTTCCGCCATTAGCATGGGGATTGGCTCCCATACGTCTTTCCCCTTCAGGCGCAAGTTCTGCAAGCTCCGGTATTAACCGGCCGGATTTGTCAAACAGTTTTTCCGGTTTATAGCTCCGCATCCATTCATCTAATATCTTCAAGTGCTCCGGGTTCTCTCTTACGTTTGCAACAGGGACCTGATGAGCACGGAAAGTTCCTTCAACCGGCAGACCGTCTACAAATTTGGGCCCTGTCCAGCCTTTTGGCGTTCTTAGTATAATCATAGGCCAGTTCGGCCGCCCGCTGAATCCGTTTGTGCGGGCGTCTTCCTGAATTTGCCTGATTTTGTTATGCACTTTTTCAAGCATGGCTGCCATACTTTTATGCACCTTGTAGGGATCGTCGCCTTCTATAAAATGGACATCATAGCCTAATCCGCTGAAAAGGGATTTTAACTCCCTATCTTCTGTCCGTCCCAGTACTGTAGGACCTGCTATCTTATAGCCATTTAGATGTAATATTGGGAGTACCGCACCGTCTCTTTCGGGATTTAAAAATTTATTCGACTGCCAACTCGCCGCCAGTGGTCCTGTCTCAGATTCTCCGTCCCCGACAACACAAACTACCAGGAGGTCCGGATTGTCCATTGCTGCTCCAAACGCGTGAGACAGAGAGTATCCAAGCTCGCCCCCCTCATGAATTGAACCTGGTGTTTGAGGGCCGGCATGGCTGGGCACTCCTCCGGGCCATGAGAACTGTCTGAAAAGACGGAGCATCCCTTCTTCGTCTTGTGATATATCGGGATAGATTTCGGAATAGGTGCCTTCTAGATATGTATTGGCTACTAGAGCGGGCCCTCCGTGTCCCGGACCAGCAATATATATAACGCTTAAATCCTTCTCTTTGATTAATCTATTTAGATGAACGTAAATCAGATTCAGTCCCGGCACAGTCCCGAAGTGACCCAGCAGTCTGGGCTTAATGTGCTCTGCTGTGAGAGGCTCTCGCAGCATGGGATTTTCCTTTAGGTAAATCTGCCCCACGGATAAATAATTAGCAGCGTACCAGTATTTGATAATCTTGTTTAAGCTTTTTTTTGTTAATTTTGCCATGACGCTCTCCCCTATATCAAAATTTATTCTTCCTTAATTTTGTTTATAAGTTTGTAGGTGTGTCTTGCGATCATAAGCTCCTCATTAGTCTTGATCACCCTTACAGTAACAAAACTGTTTTCACTCGATATTACCGGGGCGCTCTCAAGGTTGAGTCCTCCGTCCAAATTAATATTCATAAACTCCATTTCTCTGCATATTAGCTCACGTATCACCGGAGCGTTTTCTCCGATGCCTCCGGTAAAGACAAGCGTGTCGAGTCCGCCAAGTACTGCGGTCAATGCTCCCAAAAACTTCCTGGCCTGATAGCAAAAAAGCTCTATAGCTTCCCCGGCATTTTTGCTGTCTTTTCTCGCAAGCAATTCCTCCATATCAGAGGACATATTCGAGACTCCGAAGAGTCCGGCTTTTTTATTCAGCATGTCGCTTACACTCTCGGGCGAAAGCTCCTTTTCCTGAAGGAGATAAAGTATTACCCCCGGGTCCAGGTCCCCCGAGCGCGTACTCATCATAAGCCCTCCTGTTGGGGTAAACCCCATTGTTGTATCAAGACTCCTGCCGTTTTTGACAGCTGCCATACTAGCACCGCTGCCCAAATGAGCGATGATGATACGGCCCCCGGCTACAGTGTTTCCGGCAATTGCCTTTAATTCTTCCATTATAAATTCATAGGACAGACCGTGAAAGCCGTACCTTTTTATTCCTTGCTCAATCAGTTGTCTAGGAAGCGGAAATGTCTTTGCCACCCTCGGCATATCAGCATGAAAAGCGGTATCGAAACATACGATCTGTTTTAGTTTGGGGTAGCGCTTGCAGACGGCCTCAATAGCTTTTATCTCCTGCGGGAGATGATCCGGGGCAAGAGGGATAAGCTCCCTAAGATTCTGAAGAACGTCGTGGGTTACAATAGTAGGGCTTGTGAGCTTAACTCCTCCGTGAACAAATCTGTGACCCACTGCATCTATTTTCTCCGCTGGATAGTTATTGGCCTCAAGCCACTCAAATAACTTTTCTATTGCCGATTCATGGTCTGAAATTCGGAGATCGGTTTTATCTAAAGTGTTATCGGAAGCGTTTTTGACATGGAATGAACCGGTGTTTTGAGCTATTTTTTCAAAGCTTCCCGATATACTAATGCTTTGAGCGCCGTTCATGCTATAGAGCGCAAACTTTAAGCTTGAAGAACCGCAGTTAACAGTAAGTATATTTATGGAAAGACCTCCATCATTTAATCTCTTATACCTGTTTAACTGCACATCATCAAAAGAACAAAATTCTAAATTAAATATAAATACAAACCGTATATCAGTCTAAATATAGTAACATAATTCCTTGCCATCATTAAGGAATTATTATTAAGCCCTTATTCTTAGAAGATGATTCTGTCAGATTCTGGACAATCTGCAATTAAAATTAGAGTTACTAAAGAGGGTCTATCGAAGAAAGATGCGCTATGTCGCTTTCAGCCAGAGCACATCGAATGGTCCTATATTAAAAGAGAGCTTTCCGTCAGGAGAAGCAAAAGTTTTTCCGGAGAGAATATCATGCCACGACTTTGCCGTCAGTCCCGCCCCTTTTGTACCGAACTCAAAATGCTGATTCTTATTAGTTATATTTATTACGGCCAAAATATTCTCTTTCCCGTCAATTGAGGTTCTAAGCAAAGAGAACAAAGAGTCGGATACACTGAGGATTTTTTGATCGGCGCTGGGGTGAAAGGCTTTTTCGTTTATCCGTTTCCTTATCATGACTCCGTAACGGCTTGAAATCTTATAAGTTATTGAACTGTGATCGGAGAGAGTTTCTATAAGCGCGTCCTTGTTTAGGGTTTTCCGGTTTATACTTCTTGCACTTTGCCCTTCCATGACAGCCTCGGTATCATTTTTAGATCCGAGTAGTCCGTGCAAATAAACCCCGGGTATACCCATAAGAACCAAAGCGATGGAACGGGAAGCCAGGAAACGCTTTATCTGGGAATCCCGCGATTCCTTACCATCATCCTTGTTAATAGCGCTAAACCATGTGATATCCACTTCATAAGGAATTTTAGTACCGTCGCCTTTATCTTTATAGGAAATAATCCCACCGTGTTCTACGGCATGTTTCTCGATAACTGCGATCCCTTCATCACCAAGTATGTTCATGGCACCCTGAAGACTTACCCCGTCATGGGAGTCGAGAAAATTAAAGTATGTAGCCGAGTCCGACACCTTCTCGAGCGATGAAGCCCAAGAGGTCAGCACACTTGAATTTCTGCAATAAAAGGCATGAAGTACAAGCGGGGGCAGGGCAAAATTATAAACCAGCTGAGCCTCGTCATTTCCATTCCCGAAATACTGTATATTTTCCTTAAAGGGCACGTTAGACTCGGTAATGATAGCGACATGGGGAGCCGCAGCATCCAGTATGTCTCTAAACAGTTTAACAATTGTGTGAGTCTGGGGTAAATTCGCGGAGGACGTCCCTAATTGGGTCCACAGATAGGTTATGGCATCCAGGCGTAAAATGTCCGCTCCCCTCCTTATGTAATAAAGCATTACGTCTATCATCATCGTGAGAACTTTGGGATCTTTATAGTTCAGGTCTATCTGGTCGGCGCTAAACGTAGTCCAAACGTAGCGTTTGCCATTAAGAGTGGAATACTCTGTAAGCAAATCCGACGTGCGCGGCCTTGTAATTAAATTTTTTTGTTCTTTTGGAATTTCATCTTTAGACTTAAAGGATTCAAAAAAGTCTATGTAATCCGGGTTTTGATTTAAAAATGCCTGGAACCAGCCGCAGTAAGAAGAGACGTGATTAAAAACAGCATCAAACATGAGACGGAAATCAGTTTTTAGATTAGCTATATCTTCCCAGGACCCCAAATGGGGATCGACTTGCTCAAAGTCCATCACCGCAAAACCGCGATCCGAAGAATAGGGGAAAAAAGGCAGTATGTGAAGCGTATTGATTACCCCTTCCAGATAAGTCTCACAAACATCGGTTAATGTTTTTAGTGGTGACTCCCCGTCATTAACAATCAAATCTCCATATGTTATGAGTATTACATCCTTCTCAGTAAACCTTTCTTTAATATCAAAGGTCTTCTCCCATTGGATCATCTCAGGAGATTTATGCGCATAATAAACCTTAAGGAGCCTCTCTACTTCTCTATAGCATTCATCAGCTTTATCTTTGTCATATAGATCATTTAACCTCTCAATAATTCTTTTCTTGAGATTAGAGGGAATTTTATAAAGCGGACGGTCATAGTCAGGAACTAAGAAATGGAACCTGGACGAGTCAGTATGGTGGGGGTTCATATTATCTGTTTTCCTCCGCTAGAACTGCTCGCTGCAGGTGATTATTCCTACTCCCTATATGCATTCTTAGTATAAATTATTATTGGTCAATTTCTAATCCTGAATCTATTTGGCGAGTCTTATTAGTAAGCATTGGCTGGGGCACAAGGATTCGAACCTTGATCTTCGGATCCAGAGACCGACGTACTGCCATTATACTATGCCCCAGTTGAGCTTTTAGTATTTATAATAATACCTATTCAGTCAAGTTCTTTGCGCAGCGTAAAGTATTGGA
>JAJFJO010000199.1 GCA_021774015.1 Gammaproteobacteria bacterium | reverse complement strand
TTTGAAGGAATATCAGTGTTACTTGTGGCGGCTGCCGCTGCAGCGCCACCACTTAAAGCATCGTCCGGGGTATCCCATCCGTTGAGTACGTACACTTGCTTAACATAAGATGGAATTTCTTGCTCGCGAAATCCCATGAGTTTATAGCGCGTCCAATCCATCTTACCAATCAACGCACTCTCAAAGACGGCATGAGGCCTCGAAGTTAGAATTAAATGTGGTTGCTTCAGTAACCCTTCCTCTAAAAAACCGTAGCTTGGGCTTTTATTAACAAGATGCAGTTCATCAAAACCATCTAGAATAAACAAACATTGCTCCGGTTTACTTAAGGCTTGCTCTAACAAAGGGATGGTGAAGTGTGTATTAACTGAAGAAATGCTTTGTAATTCTTTATCTAACACGTAATGAATAAACTGCGCCATCACCAAACGCTTGTTATCTGAAGTCCAAACAGGGCAACCCGTTGATTCGCAAAGCTCCTCCCATTGATTTAAATATCGAAGCGGCAAACAAAATACATGGCTATACTGTGGCCATAAGCGAGGTGATGCTGCAGAAATGTCTCTATTCAAACCACTGCCCCACCGGGAACTCACATATTGACAAAACGTACTCTTGCCAACCCCCGCTCGACCAACGACCAATAAGCGATACGTAAGATTGGCTTCCGTAAATAATGTCTCGACTTGAATCAAATCCTCATCTTTTATTGTAAAGATATCCTTATACACATCCATTTGCTCTGTGCCTTGAGAAAATAAACTGCTAACTTCTAATGGAGCAGCCATTGCTGCGCCAGCAGCGGCTGAAGACGCACTGGGCCAAGTTTGATCTTGATATGTTTGCTGCTTTTCTTCAACCAAAGCTAAGCTAACATAACTATCCGCTATCGGCTGAAGCTTTTCAAATACCGGTAAACGAATCATGTTTTGCTGCCTATAATATTCACCCAGCGCTAGTGATAAACCATCACTGATCAATGGAAAAGGGGCATCCAGAGCACGAGCACTGGCAACTTCAGGTGCATCAGTCGGTATTCTATGACTTTTAGATAACTTGATGGTAGTGCTAGCCGCATTAACGGCTACACTTGTTTCCTTAGGACCTTGTTTTGGTTGCATCACCTTTCTCCAATTATAGTGGGTATCACTACCTCCGCACTTACGATTGCACATCCTGTCGCATATGTTAGCACTATGTTAAAAATAATCTTACGGCGACATAACGGACACCAATATTTTTGTTTCAACAAGCATATCCAACCTCATTTGGGGTTCTATAGTCAATAGAAGAATGTAATATTTTTTGATTATAATAACCCTCAATGTATTAAAATATACTTTGCTTAGCTATTTCACGCGTTTTATAGCGGTTGTCTTGTGTCAGTTCCATCTTTAACGTGTGAAAAAAGCTTTCTGCAATAGCATTATCCCAAAAATTACCTTTACGACTCATAGAGCCAACTAGTTTATAATTCTCTATAATTTTTCTGTATTTTTTTGGGCAATACTGACTTCCGCGATCTGAATGAATCATTACCTTTGTCGGAAATTTTCGCTTAAACAGCGTCATCATTAATGCATCACAAATTAGTTTTTTCTTCATCCTCTTATCCATCGACCAGCCAATGACAGCACGTGAGTGCAAATCAATGATAACAGTCAAATACATCCAACCTTCTTCTGTATCTATATAGGTAATGTCTCCTACCCATTTTTGATTAATGGTTGTCGTTGCAAAGTCACGATCTAACACATTTTTAAATACTGGGTTATTATGCTTTGAACCTGTTGTGATTTTAAATTTCTTTTTAGCAATTGCCCTTAAATACATCTTCTTCATTCTCCTTGCAACACGTGTTTGGCTGCAACACTCACCCTGCGCTCTAAGCACTTGCGTGATTCTCGGTGCACCATAGCGCTGCTTATGTTCTGCAAAAAAAGCCTTTATTTTAACGCCTAACTATCGATTAGCTCGTTCCTGCTTCTCTGACTCGTGATGCAGCCAGCCATAGTAACCACTACGACTGACTTCTAATACATCACACATGACAACAATCAAAAATTCTTGCCGATGTGCTTGAATAAAACCATACTTCATCTGGAATCGTAAGCGTGATTAATTTCCCACAATTATGAAAAGCATGGTTACCAACCCTAGTTACAACTGCTGGGATATGAAAAGCACCATCGAGTTCAATGTCTTCTTCAGTTACCTCTCTCAATACCCCACTATTAGTAATATTCATGAATTTATCCTTTCTTGTAAAATTCCATTTATACTATAATTTCAGATATATGCGAGGACTATGGTTGTAAATTACATGCCCTTTTAGATAGTTGTTCATACGCTGAAGAGTCTTGCATAAGCTGATTGTATTCCGCTTTGCTTATATTAATTACATACTCGCTTGATGTGTCTGATGCAGTAGCATCAGCTGCACTCGCAGCTGATGAGTCATGAGCAGGTTTGCTGATTTTTTCAATAGCATATTGTGCAGCTGCAGCAGCAGATGCACCTCCGTGCATCCCTGTTTGTTCTAATGCATTTTGCATTGCTTGTGCACCAGTCTGTGTTTTAAATATCAATTGCACTTGCTCGGGTGTTGAGATGTGTTTTTCTGATTCTTGTAATAGCGTCGCTAATGGTAAAGCAGGTTTTGGTGCGTCAAATAAACCTGTAGATGAAGTGCCAGCACGCTTAGTCAATCTACCTGCTGGTGACACAGCAACAACTTTGTCACGCAAATGAGCAGGTAGTAAATCTCGGATTCTATCAAGTCCGTTTTCTCGAGTCTGCCTAACGTAAACATGTTCTAAGGCATCACAATCACTAAAAGCATATTCACCAATCCTCGTCACACTATCTGGAATC
>JAJFJO010000198.1 GCA_021774015.1 Gammaproteobacteria bacterium | reverse complement strand
CGTGTTGTTGATCTTGCATACCCTGAGCAATTAAAAGAAAAGCTAGAGCGTATTGCTGATTATCATAATTTCCAATTGAAAGAATATTACAAAATGGACGAGATTCCATTTCAAACGGTCTATGATGGATTGATGTCTATGGCTAAGGTCATAGTCCCTATGATTCACGATGTAACTGCTGAGCTCGGTAAGTTATATAAAACAGGTGACAATTTGATGTTTGAAGGTGCACAAGGTTCTTTGCTGGACGTTGACCTTGGCACGTATCCATTTGTGACTTCCTCTAACACAACGGCGGGTGCCGTAGCAACGGGTACTGGTTTTGGTCCGCGTTATCTCGATGAAGTACTGGGAATTACTAAAGCTTACGTAACGCGAGTGGGCTCTGGCCCATTTCCAACTGAGCTGCATGATGATATAGGACTACAAATGGCGGAGCGTGGGCAAGAGTTTGGTGCAACTACAGGTCGCCCGAGACGCTGTGGCTGGTTCGATGTGCCGATTATGCATCGTTCAATTCAAGCAAATAGTTTAAGTGGTATTGTTTTAACGAAACTCGATGTGCTGGATGAGCTAGAAACTATAAAAATTTGTACGGGTTATCAATGTAACGGCGAAGTATTAACAACGCCACCGTTTGATCCACAAAAATTAGAAGCGTGTGAGCCTGTTTATGAAGAAATGCCAGGGTGGCAATCGAATACGTTTGGGGTTACTAATTACGACCAACTTCCACAGAAAGCGCAAGAATATATCGCACGTTTGGAAGAGCTCTGTGGAATTCCAGTGACAATTGTTTCAACAGGACCTGATCGCAAGCATACAATTATTTTGCAAGATCCATTTGTTGAAAAGGTTCATGAAGTTGCGAGTGCTTAAACTTAATTAATACTACTCCTGCGAGCGCCAAAATTTTTGCAAGCGCTTTTCGGTGCGGCCACGTCTGAGCTTTGACAGGCGATCAAGGTAGATTTTGCCGTTGAGGTGGTCAAGTTCATGTTGAATGCACTTGGCCATGAAACCATCGGCTCCAAATTCAAGTTGTTCACCTTTTTCATTTAAAGCTCGCACGGTTATTGTATCCGCGCGAGTGACTTTCTCAAAAATAGCACCACCAGTGCCTACCGACATACAACCTTCCTCCTCAGTACGCTGACCTTCACTAGCAATAATTTCACCATTAATTAAGCATAGGGGCTGATCACGTTCAGGAGAAAAATCGATAACTGTAATAAAAGGTGGATTTTCTATATCCAATTGAGTCGCGGCTAGGGCAGCACAATTATCCGCAGCGTAATGCGTTTCAAACATATCAGCAACGATTTTCTCAATGCGTTCATCAATAATATCGACTTTTTTAGCAACGGTGCGCAGGCGAGGGTCTGGATATTGTAAAATACGTAATACGGTCATTAATAGGTGCTCATTTTTAATAATAATTATTTGCCGAGGAGAGGACTTGAACCTCCACGGGGTTGCCCCCACAAGCACCTGAAGCTTGCGTGTCTACCAATTTCACCACCTCGGCTAGGTACCGTCACTTTAACGGAACTGAGGTTTGTAAACAAGTTTTCGACTAGGACTTCTCTCTAATATCATGTTAATATTAAGGTTAATCTCTAATAAACAACAAAGGGAATTTGTTCATGAATAAGACACTTGCTTTCTCCAGCGCCTTAATTTTGACAACCGCATTAGCTTTAAGTGGCTGTGGTGATAAAAAAGATAGCGCTAAACAGCCAACCAATCCAACAGCACAGCCTTCTCAAATGGCTCCAAACGGTTCTTCACAAGCCAATCCATGCGCAGCGAAGAATCCATGTGCCGCTAAGCATCCATGCGCAGCGAAGCACCCTTGTGGGGCTCACTCACCATGCGGTGCAACTAACCCATGTGCGCCTAAAAATAATCCTGGTGGTGCTAGCAACTCAGGTATTAACTCTACTCAAAGTGTGGGGCAAAATAATGCAACTCCTGCAGCGGCTCCTGCAAATTCTGAAGTGGATATGTCTAGCAAGTAGTTTGTCTTGTTGGTATCTGGGAAAGGCAGTCATTGACTGCCTTTTTTGATGGTGATCCAGCAAGTAAAAGAAACCTTGAGACAATAAGAAATGATAAAGACAAAAACTAAAATTGATGAATGCTACTCAGTATTAGAAAAAACTCAGTCTAATGTTGTCTGGGAAATACTGCGCCAATCAGAACCTTTTTATGAGTGGAATCACTATCCCGAAGGTGATGTTTACGACAAAGACACACACGCGCAATATTATTTTCATACACATGCACAAGAAGATGGTCAACGTTTTCCTGAGCACGGTCACTTTCATTTATTTTTACGTGATAAAGGGATGCCGGCTCAATGCAGCCCAAAATCACTGTTATCAGTGCAAGATGATGGATCAGAAACCGATACGCTTTCGCACCTTATTGCAATTTCCATGGATGATTGTGGCAAACCCATGCGCCTATTTACTGTTAATCGTTGGGTAACTGGCGAAACATGGTATAGCGCTGACGATGTTTGTCATATGTTGCCATTATTTACAATTACGCATGCATGGCCGTCGTGGCCAACCAATATTTGGCTAACAGAAATTGTGCGGCAATATCAGAGCGAGATTAAACAACTTATCTATAAACGTGATCAGGTGATCGAGCAGTGGCAGCGCGAACATCCTGATCAAAATGTGTATGAA
>JAJFJO010000197.1 GCA_021774015.1 Gammaproteobacteria bacterium | reverse complement strand
GTCTCAAAATCAAAAGATTTGAATCCTTTTCAACGCCTTTCAGGCCGTTTAAACATGCTTTCGTTATGGTTCAAGTTCGCGATCCAATCTCCTTCTGCTAGCTGAAAAATTCTTTTATTTTATCGAGAAACCCTTTGCCTTTTGGCAAGTTGGCTGGAAGCTCTAACTCACCGAACGCCTTTAGAAGCTCCTTCTGTTTTTCCGATAGTTTGGTTGGCGTTTCAACAAAAATACGAACGAGTAGGTCACCCTTACCGCGCCCATGAACATTTGGAAATCCTTCCCCTTTGACACGGAAAACTTTACCATTTTGGGTTCCCTCATGGAGGGTGATGCGGCAACTATGGGAAGTGAGGGACGGAACGTCCTTTTTACAGCCTAAAGCTGCTTCGGTGAAACTGATAGGGAGGTCTAAAATAATATCGTTCCCTTGCCTTTCAAACAGAGGATGGGGTTCAACTGTAATAAACACGTATAGATCCCCAGCAGGGCCTCCGCCTTGCCCAGCGTCCCCACGGCCGCTGACTTTAAGACGCATGCCATTATCAACTCCGGCAGGAATATGCACCTTTACGTGCTGTTTTTCCTTAATGGTCCCTTCGCCACGACAGCTTTTACATGGATCGGTGATCACACGGCCTTCACCGTGGCACTGCGGACACGCCGCAGACATGCTGAAAAATCCGCGCTGCTCGAAAACTTGCCCGCGTCCTCCACAAGTTTTACACGTTTTAATACCCTCTGGAGAGCTGGCCCCTTTTCCGTGACAAGAACTGCATGTGACATAGTTGGAGATGGCAAGTTCTTTGTCGACGCCTTTAGCTGCCTCTTCAAACGAAATCGAGATGTTTACCCTTTTGCTGGCGCCTTGACGAACTCGAGATGAACCGCCGCCAAACTCGCCTCCACCACCACCGAAGAAATCAAAGATACTTTCTCCGCCGCCCATACCGAACGCGCCCATAAAGGTACGCAAAGCTTCATCCATCGACGAGAATCCGTGCATGCCCCCAGGGCCAGCCGCAGCACCTTGAAATGCCTCTTTACCATGACGATCATAAAGTTGACGCTTTTTCTCGTCGCTTAAAATCTCGTAAGCTTCAGATATTTCCTTGAAACGTTTTTCAGCTTCGGAATCCCCAGGATTGCGATCGGGGTGGAATTGAAGCGCTTTTTTCCGATAAGCTTTTTTGATTTCTTCCGCCGTAGCAGAACGGGTAATATCTAAAATTTCATAGTAATCAGACATAAATATACACCATTTTAATTAATAGAAGCTTTACTTCAATATATTTATTTAAAAAATAAAATAATATTAATTAGAAGCTTGTTGATGTTAAATCAGGTAAAACAGAAATAACTGAGTTATCTCTGTTTTAACATGACAATAATCTAACGCTGTTTTTTGTATTTTAAGGCGGCTTTAGACTTTGCGCGCTTTCTTATGGAAGGCTTGGAGTAAAAACGATGGGCTTTAACAGACTTCATCACACCTTCTTTATCCAACCGCTTCTTAAGGGCACGTAGAGCCTTTTCGATTGGTTCACCTACACGTACTTTTACAAGTGTCATTGAACAGATCCTAATTGGTAAAATGTTAAAAAATGTTGTTAATCACAGTGCAATCATACTTGATGCTTTGATATTTATCAAACAAAAAGAGAGGATCAAAAATTTAGAGGCTGAAAATTCTATTTCGGGAGATTGATTTTATTATATTCGGCTTCGGTTTTGCGCAAGTAAAGCAGTTCGAGATCTCCGTTCAAACTCCACTGTTTTCGGTCAAACTTTTCTTCCGTTATGCGGTTTAAGTGAGGTAAATTTGGACTATTTTCAACGATCAACCACGGTTTTTCAGGATGAATAGCGCGCAGTTTCGCTGACAGATGTTTCGAGTTTGGGGAGATCAAGATTTCCTTATCGGTTATCTTTTCGCCTAGCTGTTCCAGAGGGATAACAGACGGTTTGTCAATGTAATCAATCACCTCGCGATTTTTTATCCCCTTTAGGAGGTAGGCTCCTCCAATTTTTGCATCAATAAGAGCTGCAAAAGGGCCAAATTCATCAGGAATGAACGCTTGCAGAGTGCAAAATCCGATCAGGGGAAGTTGACAAGCATACGCGATTGACTTTGCTACCGCAGCACTGATTCGAATGCTTGTATAGGAGCCGGGGCCTACACCAACAGAAATACAGTCGAGTTGATTGGGCCTTATACCAGCAATACGGAAAGCCTCTTCGATCATAGGAACAAGATGATTGGATTGTTGAAAACCAACAGGAAGTAGTTTTTCGTAAATAATTTCCTGGTCATGGGTGATTCCGATGATTCCGCGTTCTGTTGAAGCTTCGATGATAAGGGCCTTCATGAAAATAGCTCGATTTTTTTTGGAAGAATAATTTTTTCAATTGTACGAATAAAAAAGTGATCGGTCATTCCTGAAATATAGTCGATGACGATCTGAACAGGCGTTGTGTTTGCAAGATAGCTGTCACTTTTTTTCTGAAGAAAGTGATTCCATAGATAACTTTTTCTCTCTTCATTTTTAAGGTTATCTAAAAGCCATTCAAATAGGAGACGATAACAGAACTTAATCTTGGAAGATTCAACTTTAAGTTTTGGGTGCATATAAATACGTTCAAAGTTAAAGGAGCGAAGCTCTTGCAGAGCAGCATATGATTCCTTGGAAATTTCTATGAACTCTTTGCCATAGCTATGAATGATAATATCCTTGGCTAATGTCGAAAGAATGGTCTTGTTTTGAATTCCTAAAACTGTCTCAGGGACTTGCGAACGGGATATAATACCCAGGCTGATCGCATCCTCCATGTCTCTTCCAAGATAGCTGATTGTATCGCATAACTTAACAAGGCATCCCTCTAAAGTGCCGGGCATTATATCTTTATCGGGGTTTTGCTTTTTTTCTTCCCTTTCACGCAAGTGATCGTTCCATGTTTTCCCGTAAAAAGGTTTTAGCGAGGTGCTGTTCATTCCGCCATCGTGACAAAGGAATCCGTCGTAGACTGCAACCCCAAGATTCAAGGGGTCAACACTTCCAAATAGGCGGCAAGATTGTAGAGGATGGCAGAAAGGACCATTATCATACTCAACCGATAAGGCAGAGAGGTACTCTTCACCCTCGTGTCCAAACGGAGGAT
>JAJFJO010000196.1 GCA_021774015.1 Gammaproteobacteria bacterium | reverse complement strand
TTAAGTGGTGAAAATCCTGCTGATCACCAAATAAATTCGAACGTTGCGACCCTGAATCTAGGTACCCACATCTCATAAGAAAACACCTCATTAATTCTAAAATTTGATTGCCTGGAACAATAGCTAAAAATTTTATATGTACAAATATTAAAGTATCAATTTTTACAACATCAAAAACCTAACCTTCTGCCATAAACTACACCTTTATCCCTAACATAAAATCCAGGGATTTTTATGGTGGGTGTAACAACAGAAGAAGAACCCACAAAAAATTGCTTATACACTGAAACGGCATAGCTAAAACAGTTTGGGTTTTCGGAACAATCAGAAATACAGAAACCTGTTGGATCACTCTGTACAGTTTCAACAGCTGTTTTAATTTGATCGCCTTTACAATTATCAGTTTGCCAAAAGCGTATATCGCCAGTATGTCGCTCCATCACCCACTTCCTAATATCTGTTGTGGGTATGAATTTTGGTTGAATCTTTTTGGTATCATCAGTGCTACAACAACGATCACCTGTTAGATGAATAAACAGTAATTTTAGCTGCTTATTTTTATCCATTTTTTCTAGCAGCAGCCCTGCATGACCAGCTTTATTAGTAATAGAGACAACGCCAGCATCTTCAGAAACAAACAACTCAGGATCAATAATGCTCTCTATAGAAGGATTTCTACCATCTGAATGATCGACGTTTCTTGGCAGATCTTCAGTAACTGAAATAAAATTATTGGCGAAGAAAAACGTCAATCCTTGAAACTTAGTGTGTAAGTCTCTCAGCCGGTCTCGTAAAGATTGGTCACTCTCTTCAGCCTTTCCGGCACCAGCATCTTCTGGCAGCGTAAGAAAGTTGGAGTTCATATAGACTTTTAACCCTTGCAACCCTGCATCTCCACGAGAAGAGCATAACTTATCAACGCTTCCAAGAATAGATTCAAGGTGGGCATCATTTAGCATATTACTACTTAAATCAAGCTGCTCTAAACTCGTGAACTTCTCGAAGCTGCCAATTAAGTCCTGAAGCCCCCCTTCAAGCTCACAGTCAGCTCCAAATCGATTATCAGCCAATTGAAGTATCTTTAGGTTAATCAAGCTTGACAAGCTGCTAACAAACTCCTTACCACCCTCAGTGAACTTCCCTTCTCGAACCAACCATTTTCCATCCACACGAATGTTTTCCGCTCTCAATGTCGTTAAGTTAACTAGCTTACCCAAGCTCTTAACTTGGTCCAAAGTTAAATTCAGATAAGATATATCCAATGAAGTTGTTTTTTCCACATCATCAAATTCAGGTGCTTGAAAAATTGCTTTATAATCAAATATAGAAGACCCTCTTAGCTTTTCAAAAATATCCTGTAACATATCATGAAGCTCACCCCGATTTGATTTAAATATTGACAAAAATCCACCTTGTTGTATAGGTATACGACTTAACAGTCTATGCAGGTTAGAAATAACCTTACGCAATAATGCAGCTTTTTGTTGATCATCACCAGCATGTGTTCTTCCTAATTCTAAAAGTGAACTTTCAATATACCTCTTTATTCGTTTCTCTTGGGGCACTAACCTACACTCATTCTCTGTAAGCTCAAGCGGCGCTATTAATTCTTGAAACACTCGCTGAAATAAGTCATAGCTGTTACCTATAGCTGCACCTGTAGTTTTACCTTCAATCATATCGAAAATACTTTTTTTTAATTTATCATCAAATAATTCAGGTTTAGGCATAATCATTCTTCCTCAAAAAACTCTTGATTATATCTGGCAATTAAGCAGAATGCTTGCTATGTATTTATCAGTATAAACGCTTTCACTTTCAACTCTCTTGGTCTGCCCTTAATAACAAACCAAGCAAAAACACACTACACATATCAAGTTATCACGTAAGCCCTTCAACTTACTTCAGGCACCCTGTGCATGTCGTGATAATTCAGCCTCATCATCATATGAAGCCGCACCACCCCCAATCGCTTTTTTCATGCATGATTTAACACAAAATAATCCGCCATACCTTACCAACGTTCTTGCTGGCGCCACAATAAATGGACCTGCCACATCAGCCCATGTATCAGATCCATCATCATTAGGTTTTTCAACAATAGCATCAAACCCCACTCCCACGCCTAAACCAATAGCAAATGCAAATAGCTCTAAAAGACAGAGGGCAATCATTATGTGTCCACAATCTGTGTTTTTAAAATCCTTCCTACCTTGACTAAAACACAGACGAATCGCCCAAAAGAGTAAGCTAGTAATCATAGCAATACCCATTACAATTGCGGAGTCAACAACACCCTCTAAGGCCCAATCCTCAGTTTTCCATTTCGTTTCAAGCTGAAAATCAATAATAATACCCGCTATAATTCCCACAACTGTGGATACTATCGCTGTGCCGCGATTACTTTTACAACAAAAAGCAAAGCTAATTATCTTATTGCAACAAACCTGTGCTTCAGACATCGTAACACTCCTACTTTCAATACCTAAATCAATAAAAAAATACCCTTTATGCCCAGCATTCTAACAAACAAACATCTTACAAATCAAACAGACTCTAAACTACATTGAAAATAAAAAAATATAACCCGGGAAAATTACAGGGGTGTTTACAAGTCGAAATTAAAAAAACAGATGGGAACTTAATAGATCGATCAATAAATTAAATCAAAAGTATAGGGAGCATATCAAAAAACCCAAACCCTAGTGAAAAAATTTATAATTTCGACGCGTTAAAGGTTCTTTGGCTCCCTGATAATTAGCCTGCATTTAATATTGCTTTCAGCCGCCTTAGCAACGGCACAATTAGTGGTGATATTGATTTTGACACTGCCAAGCAGCGCGCCAGCTGGATTACTCCAGTGCCTGGCGGCGTGGGCCCTATGACGGTAGCGACGCTAGTTGAGAATACGTTGTTGGCTGCGGAGCAAGGTTTAACCTAGAGACAGCATGAAATCGAGAAAACTTCCTGCTTGTAAAACCATCTTGCTGCAGCATTGACTTTTTAACCAGTATGTTGAATAATTATCAACATACTGGAGTAAATATGCGGATAGAACAGCTTCGTAAGCTCTGTGGTCGAGAAGAGGTTGATTACCAAACCTTATTAGCCTACCTCAAAAACTACAAACACCCCCGAAATAAGATTAAGTCCTGGCTTGATCAGCGCTCCCTAATTCGCGTCAAAAAAGGCTTGTATGTATTTGGCCCAGATGTTGCCCTTAGACCATACTCGACTGAGATTTTAGCGAATTTAATTTATGGGCCTTCGGCTTTATCCTTAAGCAGCGCACTCTCCTACCACGGCATTATTCCAGAACGGGTTGTTGTACACACCAGTGTGACACCCATTCGCAATAAAGTTTTTACCACGCCAATAGGGAAATTTACTTATCGGTATTTAAATTTCCATAAATATGTTATTGGTATTACGCAGCAACAAATTAATCATGATGATAATTTCTTGATTGCAACACCTGAAAAAGCATTAGCAGATCAATTATGCCTAATCGACAAGCAGTTGAAGTTAACAAATATTGCGGATATACAAAACTATTTATTACAAGATTTACGCTGTGATGAAGAACAGTTGTCCAAACTAAACTTGAGCTTGCTAAACAATATAAAAGATGCTTACAAAGACCCTAGAATTTCACTACTAATCAATTTTATTAAAAGGCAACAGTGATGAACGAAGCCATCAAATCCATGTTATAAAAATATCAAAACCAATCTACCTTGGATTATCAAAATGCATTAAAAGAAATTTTCCAGGAAATTGCGTTATTAGGATTATGGCGTGCAAAATTTTTTGAACATGCTGCATTTTATGGTGGGTCGGCGTTACGAATTCTGTATGGATTGGATCGTTTTTCTGAAGATCTTAATTTTACATTACTGAAAGCAAAAGAGGATTTTAATTTTTCAGCATATAATGCAGCGATTAAAACGGAGTTACTAAGTTATGGTTTTGATGTTGATGTTAGTAAAAAAGACAAATCCAAGCAGTCTAAAATTGGATCAGCCTTCATTAAAGCTAATACTTATCAGCAGATGCTATCAATTGAAACACCAAGAGAATTAATCCAAGGTATTCAAAGGCAAGAGCGCATTAAGATAAAACTAGAAATAGATACTTTGCCGCCAAATCAATTTTCTACAACAGTTGAGCCATTATTATTACCAACAACATTTTCAGTAAAAGTCTTAACAAGACCAAATTTATTTGCCGGAAAAATACATGCTTTATTATGTCGGCCTTGGCAGAAAAGAGTAAAAGGGAGAGACTGGTATG
>JAJFJO010000195.1 GCA_021774015.1 Gammaproteobacteria bacterium | reverse complement strand
CATAGCAGGATCAGTTGAAGCACTAATTGCTTCACTCAACTTACTTCCATTACCAAACCCTGCCGCCGGCATAAAACAGTACTGCTTATTCTTCTTTTTTTCTAACTCCTGAATGTGGGTTGAGTTTAATAATGGCATTGTGTAAGGAATTTTAAGCACATTCGACACATATTCTTGCATAGCCGCTTCTTCTTGTGACACCTCTACTTTAGTTTTTGATCGTCTCGTAGCATCTGGGCCTGCTTTAATCCTTTCTATCTCTTCAGGAGTATCTTCAACCAATTTAAAAGCGACATACACAGGTGATGCTTGATGAAGGTCGATTGCAACTCCCAATTTTCCAAAATTGCCTTTGCCCAAATAACACGTGCCATCAACAGGATCGACATTTACCTTTATGCCCAGCTGTTGCTCTATAGCAGCAATCTCATCAGGGTCTGGCCTTTTAATAATACCAAAACGCCCACCAATTGTTTGCCCATCAAAATCTGTTGCTGCCAAGCTGTGAGAAAATGTTGTGTGTGAACTTACAGCCGCGCCACCGTTATGCCCATCTAAGTTTAATCCACCACTAGAACTACCAGCTTCTTGACCACGACGCCGATACGCTAAGTAACCTAAAGTCGCCAAACATAACAATAAAAATGCACCACCAACGGCACCCAGAATAACACCAAGATTAGAATTATCCCCTTCCTTACTTGAGGTGCTCAAACTCCCTAGCCTGGCTGCTGTAGTTGCTAAAAATGTCATTGCTGTTGTTAGATTGTTAGTTGGGTCATCTGTGGTTAAAAAGCGAGTTGTTGGCCCGGTAGTCGGAGCTGGAGCCGTCGTAGTTGCACCACTACTTGTTTGTGCAGCTGCAGTTGTACTTGGAGCACCTGTTGTTGGTTGTGTCGTAGTTCCAGTTGTGGGAGTTGTGTCACAAGCCCGATTAACCGCGGGCGCACCCAAAGGATTTGAACCAGGAGAATAACCTGGCAACACAGTCGTAGACCATACCCCAAACGTTAACCCCCCGGGATTGCTAGGATAATTAACCGTCGATATGTTAGCACCAATAGGAGAAGCAAAACCACACAACGCTGCTTGAGTGAAATTACGAGGCAACCCTGTCAACACTGGAAGTTGTCCACCACCATGACCTGTTGAAGAAGCTGTGATATAGATATCACTTGGGGACAATGCAAATCCTGTAGCAAGGCTGCCTGCCGGACCAAATACAAGGTCACCCGCTACAACACAACCAGTGGAACAACTGTCAAGCTTCACAAGCCCTTCCCGCTCGCTACCAAAAGGGCCTACATTAAAAAGTCCATATATCGTGTCTGGATTAACCATGTGCACTTGAACTGCTACAGCTGCGCCTCCAACAGTAAGTTGACGCTGCCAAGTCACAGTAAGCGGACTTTTTGTAAAGCCAACCACCCATAAATCAGCGCCACTTTTACCCAACCCAACACACGCTCCTGATGAATGGCAATCAATCGCTCCAATGGACTGAGCCGTTGTGTCACCAATACGAATTTGGCCCGCCACCTCACGGCCAGTTGAATCAACTTGAACCAACAATCCATTCAAGTATCCCGAAATAAAAGTTTCGCCCCCATATACTGCTCCACTACTGTCAGCTGTAACCGTACGAAAAATATCCGGACCAGATGAACCCACAGTGATGTGATAGGTTGTGCCGTTACTATGATCGATGACTGCCAACCCATCGTGGCTGCCCTCCCCATCTTCATCTGTTTTTCCTGCACCATAAATTGTATTTCCACTAAGACCGATAGCAAGAAACTCGGTGTTGGGCGAAGTTGCTCTAAAGAGAGTGCCGCTGCCACTTGAAGCAAACGTTTGCGTATTCAGCCTGCTAAAAAAAACACCTCGATCAGGGCCAATGATGTTTTTCCCTGCAACAAATGCCGTACCATTATTGACTGCCAGATGGTCACCACGTTCAATATTGGTTGAGTTGCCATCACCCATCTCCACTCCACCAACATGAACACCCCGGGAGTTATAAGCTGCTAAAGACATCCCATACACCGTATTTTGGTGCCCAACTGTTACTAGGCGAGAGCCATCGATGCCTACCCCTCCAAACCCACCAGCTCCTGAATACCTAACGGTTTCTCTGAAACTATTCTCAAAACCACCCGTCGTTGTCTGTGCACCCACCGCCCGAGCACCAGCCGCTGCCGCTACTGCCGCCGCTGCAAAAAATCGATATCTGAAACTAAGTTTTTTCACTCCACTGAAAGATTGACCCTGAGTCCCTGGTTCTCTAGACATGATACGCTCCTGTATCTGTTGTAATGATTTTGAGGTAAGTAATGGGTAACAGCATATACCGAATTTTGAACAGATGCTAGATGATCGGCACTCTTTTTTAAGCCTGGTAAACAACCTGCCTTTAGATATTTAGCGGTTTTTAATCGCCCATTACGATAGTTATTATATTGGATGTGTCATTACAGGCACATTGCTTAAGTATCGCAATTAGCAGGTTTTGCTCAATGGGCGCTTCTGTGTGCAGTCTGTGCCAACAACAATTACTTCCCAGCGCGGATCAGCCCACCCAGACCGGCTTCATCCAGCGCAGTCTCCATGTGACAACGCACCTCATCTGCATCATCCATTTTTAATACTTCTTTTAATAATACCTTCGCATCTTCCATACTAAAATTACGCATAATCCACTTTACACGCGATAAACTACGCGCATTCATACTAAACGAATCAAAACCCATTCCCATCAACAACACCACCGCAATCGGATAACTTGCCAACTCACCACAAATACTTACTGGCTTTCCAGCTTTGCGCCCTGCTTTCACCACATCATTCATCGCGCGCAGCACAGCTGGATGCAACCCGTTATATAAACTCGCTACACGTGGGTTATTGCGATCTACCGCCAATAAATATTGAATTAAATCATTGCTGCCCACTGATAAAAAATCGACGCGCTTCGCTAACTCATACGATTGATACACCGCCGCCGGCACTTCTATCATCAACCCTAAACGCGGTTTAACAATATTCAAACCTTCTTCCAGCATTTCTTCATAAGCTTGATTAATTAAACGTAACGACACCTCAACTTCACTCACCGACGTGATCATCGGTAATAACAAGGATAAATTGCCTAAACCCTCATTTGCACGCAACATCGCACGAATTTGCTGCAAGAAAATATCAGGATGATCGAGCGTAATACGAATTCCACGCCAGCCTAAAAATGGATTGTCTTCTTCAACAGGAAAATAAGCTAATGGCTTATCACCACCGACATCTAACGTGCGCATCACCACCGGACGTGGCGCAAACGTATTTAGTAATTGTCGGTACATAATGCGCTGTTCTTCTTCAGAAGGAAAACGATCGCGCAACATAAATGTCATTTCCGTGCGGTATAAACCCACACCTTCTGCACCCGAACTTAACGACAAGCCTCCTTCAACAGCAAGGCCGGTATTAATCATTAAGGAAATCACATGACCATCTGTTGTTTCCGCAGGAAGATCACGCAACGCTTGCAACTCTTCATCGAGTTGCTGCTCTTCTTCCGCCAAGTTGCGAAATTCTTTTTTCAGCGCCGATGTCGGTGACGGAAAAACAGATCCATTATAACCATCAACAATAATTTCCTGGCCGGCCAGCTGATTTACTTGCGCACCGGTCACACCCATCACCGCAGGCAAACCTAATGCGCGCGCTAAAATAGCCACGTGCGAAT
>JAJFJO010000194.1 GCA_021774015.1 Gammaproteobacteria bacterium | reverse complement strand
TGAGCAAAATCAAACATCGAAAAGTACTGACCAACATATTCTTTTCGATAGGTCGATATCAACAAATTAGGCGGTGTTCCCATCACAGTAATCAAACCACCTAACGCGGATGACAGTGCCAGCGGCATTAAAATCAGCGATGGAGAGCGTTTATGCACTAGCGCTGTTTGAATAGCTATTGGCATCATTAATGCTAAGGCACCCACATTATTCATAAATGCCGACAATACCGCTGTTATCGAACCTAGAGCAGCAACATGAAGGAATGGGTTCTTTGTATAAGGAATTATTTTCCTGATAAGATTATCTAGTACGCCTGATTGATGAATAACTTTAGAAATCACCATGACACAAGCCACGGTAATTACCGCTGAATTACCCAAGCCTGAATACACTTTATCGAAAGGCACTGCCCCAAGAATGACAGCCAACATCAAAGCAATCAGCGCAACAACATCATAACGCCAGCGACCCCAAACAAATAAGGTGACTGTTGCAATCAGTATTATTACGACAGTATAGGGCTCAAACGATGAAGACATAACGGCATGATTCCATTGCATTAATTCGTCACTTCATGCATTATATCATTAATGCTTCTGGATGTAATTAATGATTAATCAGGAGGGGAAAAATGTCTACACCAACTACAATAAGAGTATTCTTTGGCCTTCCTATATCAAATAATTTAGCTCATAAACTTATAGATAAGTTAAAACAACGTGCTGGCGATCAATTCGATGAGAAGAGCTGGGTTAGAGATGGAAACTTCCATATCACACTACGATTCATGGGAACGACAGAAAAACATTATGTGGATACACTGTCGAATATGATTAAAAGTGCACTGAGTGAGTATAGCCCACTGGATATCAGTATCTATAAAGTTGACTATTTTCCGCGTAACTCAGAAAAATTAATCGCAGCATATATTGAAAAAACACCCGAGCTACAATCACTATTCGAAACCCTCGAAGAATTTGCTATCAGCCTAGGCTACAAACCCGACGCGCATCATTTTACCCCACACATTACTTTATACCGCCGCAAAAATGCGTCGCAAGTCACACTCGAACAACCCATTATGGAAGAAAGCATCAACCTCAGCATAGACCAATTTCACCTCTACCACAGCCAACCCGGTGATGAAGGTGTTATTTATATGCCATTAGAAACCTTTAAGTTTGGAGAATAATGAGAATGAGGCTAGAAAGCGCAGTTAAGCGCGTTTATCCCGTATGATAGAGAACTCGCCTGTTTTGCCACCCACTTTACAATATACCAACAGAACAAGTATCGATAGAACCAACAAGTCAAGAGCAAGCGGAATAACATTATGCTCTGGCAGGTGTGACATGATCGTGCTGGCAATAGTTCCACCCATAAATACCATAAAGCCAAATAATGCACCTGCGCTACCTGCAATTTTAGGGAAGGGCGATAGGCTTTCAGAAATACATAATGGATAAACCAAGCCAATACTCATTAACACAAAAAACATAGGAATCACTAAAATAAGTAAGCTATGAATTTTTAATAACGCTAACACAAACATCACAATTGTAGATAGCAGAAATCCTATCATACCAATAATAATCATTCGATTAATGGGCAAATGTTCAACAAGGCGGCTGCTCGCAAAAGAACCCATGATATAGCCACTGGCAACCAGCACAATCCACCAGCCATACGCCACCACGGATTGTCCAAAAATATTTTGCAGCAAAAAAGGGCCTGCCAGATTAAAGCTTGCAATCACTCCATAGAAAATCATTACACAAAGAATATATTTAAGAAAAGTTTGACTTGAAATTAAAAAGGTATAATCTTGAAGCGCTGATTGGCTATTATGTCGCGACTCTTTTGGATGGGTTTCTGGAAATACAAACAAAGTCAGCGTTATAAAAATAAGTGCAGCAACCGATAAAGTAGCAAAATTATAGCGCCACCCCAAATAGGTTTGAACGTAACTACCCAGCAACGGCGCAACAATAGGCACTGTCGCCCAAGCCATGGCGGTATAAGCTGAGATTTTTGCCAACTTAGGCCCATCAAACAAGTCCCTAGAAATCGCTCGAGACATAGTGCTAGCTGCACCCACACCCAAACCCTGCAAAAGCCGCCCCAAAAATAGAATATCAATATTAGGCGCAAAGGTACAAACAAGGCTGCCGATAGCGTAAATACTGAAACCAATGAGTAACATAGGTTTGCGACCATACTTATCCGATAACGGTCCATAGACTAATTGTGACACCGAAAAGCCAACCAAAAAAGCGGTTAATGTCAGCTGCACTAATGTAGTCGTGGTATGCAACTCGGACACCATTGCAGGAAGTGATGGCAAATAGATATCAACCGTTGATTGTCCAACGACAATAAGGAGCAATATAAAAATTATAATGCGATTACTATTAGTCGCGGCATTATTTTTTGAAACATCCATTTTACGCATTTGCCTGAGCAGTAGCCATCATCTGTTTTGCAGTAACATAATCACGCTTGCCACTACCGAGCTTAGGCAGCTCATCAATGTGAAGCATCACACTCGGAATCATCAATTTTTCAATATCTGAACTTAATAAACGAGCATGAATCTCTTCAGGCTCTAACGTGGCCGTGTATAGTAAACAAAGTTTTTCACCTTTTTTAGCATCGGGCAGGGTGGCAATCATCACCTGATTATCAGGCTCATTAATCGCCTCTAATACCCTCTGTTCAACTACTGTTAAACTAATCATTTCTCCACCAATTTTAGCAAACCGTGAATAGCGATCAACAATTGTCAAATAACCTTCATCATCGACATGCCCTTTATCACCTGATTTATACCAAGTAATATTCTTTTCTTTAATCAGAACAGACTCCGTTTTATCGACATCATCTAGATATCCTTTCATCACCTGCACACCACCGATTAAAATCAAACCGTCCTCACCCACTGGTAACTCTTCCATGGTATCTGGATCCACAACCCGAAATGCAGAACCGGGCAGTGGTAAACCCACCGTTCCAACTTTATTCGCAATATGCACATGCCAGTCTTCAGCAGACAACACATCCGGTAGATTCGCACTTGCCACCGGTGCAATCTCTGTTGCACCATAACCCTCATAAACATCCAAATTAAATTTTTGTTTAAAGGCTTCTCGAACCGACAGTGATAGTTTTTCAGCGCCTGCAATAACGAGACGTATATGTTGAAACATCATAGGGTAGACTTTTTTGCTACGTGCATAAATACCAAAGAAGGTTGATGTGCCGCATAACACCGTAACGCGATAACGAAAAGCCAACTTGCCAATGGCTTCTGCATTAGTAGGGTCTGGGTAACACACAAAAGGAACACCCTCAATCAACGGCATCAGTGTCGTTACCGTCAACCCAAACGCATGAAACAGTGGCAATATATTAAGTACCGTATCTCGCTCTTTAATATTAAATACACTCGAAATTTGTTTGATATTACCAATAATATTGCGATGACTCAGCTCAATGCCTTTTGGTTTGCCTTCACTGCCACTACTAAACAGTATCGCCGCAGTGCTATTGTTATCCGTTGGTTTAATGAAAATTCGCTGTAATAAAAAGCGAGGGAGCACTTTAACCAGCATAAGATTATTCGCAATAGCCACTTTAGATGAAGGTTTTTTATAGTCTTCCAAGTAAAGTGTATTGTAAGAGGTTAGCAAACTTGACACATCAAAACCTCGCGCCTTTAATTGCTTAAGAAAAGCATGTGACGTAATAATCGTTTTTATATGCGCCTTTTCTAGCGTATAGCTAACGGTATTCAGACCTGATGTATAATTTAAATTAACAACCGTTTTGCCAGCACACAATACGGTTAAATTAGCAATAACACCTCCTGCACTGGAAGGCAGTATGATGCCTATATTATCTTGGTCTGCAAATTGCGATTTAAGTTTACGTACAAAATACATTACAACGGCAATTAATTTGTAGTGGGTAAATTCACCACCAACACCATCAATTAAACACAATGTATTCCCCATTTGTTCTGCACGACGCAACCACTCACACTGAAGGGAGAGAAGGGTGCTTGTATAGTATTTCCATGATCGAATAGACAGCTCCATTACCTTGCGCTTCACTTCCGGCGCCTTTGCATCAACAGACATGCGCTCACCAAAAGTGACGCTAATTCGACGGGTACGAATACGTGACAGCCGCTTGTAGCGATCGGTGGCATACGATGTCGTCGTCCCCCATAGACCACGTATATAAAAAGGCATAATAACGGCTTTGGTATCCACAGCAGCACGCTCAAAACCTGTATGGAATGTACCGACATGGCCATTGCGGCTTAAGCAACCTTCGGGAAACAAACAAACCACATGACCGTCATTTAACGCCGTACGAATACGTGCTATTGCTTCTTTGCTCGCACCTCGTGAAATAGGAATAATAGAAAAATAACGTAACAACCAATTCAAATACCATTTTTCATAAATCGAACGTTCCAATACAAAGCGAATGGGGCGAGGGGAAGCAATTTGCAAAATCGCCCAGTCAAGAAAACTAGTATGATTACCCAATAAAAACACACCTCGAGTCGACGGCATATTTTCTAACCCTAACACGGTAATACGATAAAATTTGGAGACAATAAAATAAATAACAAAACGCACCAAAGATTGCGGTAGTTTCACAAAGGCATAAATGGTTGCACCTAAAGAAAGAACGAATAGCCCATAGAGCGTGACGCGACTATCTGCGCCTAGATAAGTGAGTATAACGGTAGCCACTAAAAAGCCAACCATGAAAATATTTTGTATGAAATTATTGGTGGCTAAGACCTTACCTAGCTCGCGCCGCCCCGCGCTAAATTGTATCAATGCATTTAAAGGGACAATTAACATACCACCAAAAAATCCGTAAACCAAGAAAAGCAACACAATGAAAATTTCATTCTTATTGATAGGAATAAAAAACAGCCCTACTGTAATACCGATTGCTGCCGCCGGTATTAAGCCTGTTTCAATAAATCCTTCAGATATTTTGCCCGCATAAAGTGCACCAAACAAAATACCCAACCCACCAATCGCTAACGAACCTTGTGCAAATAGCGCACTCACATGGCCCACATGCTCTTTTAAGAAGGCCCCATATCCTGCTAGTAACACCTGGTTAATCGCCCAGAACAAAGCAAGCCCGAGAATACTCGTCAAAATAACCGGCCTGCGCTGCACCGACTTTAGATAGGGTCTTATATATTGACCACGAACATATTTTGAAACTGAGTACGTTGAGCTGGGATCAGCCGCTGATTTTTTCGGAAGCAAAAATGTCATCAGCGTTTCAAACATAGAAAATAAGATTAAGAAAAAACCTGCCGGTGCAAAAGACTTCAACAGTAATGAGTGGTCTTTTGCTTGCAGTAAGTTGTCTACCGTAAGGTAGTGCGTAAATAGTATGGTGAAAGCGAAGGTGCCGCCCAAGATGGCAATAATCGCCAATGTTTGTACGAGCGCATTAGCAGACGCTAAATGCTCTTTACCAAATATTTCTTTAATAAAACCATATTTTGCGGGTGAGTTAATCGCACTTTGTATCGATAACGATAAGGTTAAAGCAAATGCACCCCAAAAATAACCTTGGTAATAACACCACGTGATAATGATTGTTAAGGGGATCGCCGCCGCTGCAGTGATTCGCAATACACTTACTTTGGCAAATTTATCCGATAAAAAACCTGACGGAGTAAATAATAGTATGTAGGGAAGTAATATGAGCGCATTGATAATTGCAGATAAAATCGTATACATCGGGCCAGTGGCAGTTTGATACAGCGTGTCTTGAATCAGAATTTTATGGCCAAGATCGATAAATGAATTGAAAAACACGACCATAAGATAGGGATAAAACCCCTTAATTTTACTGAGCTCCATAGAATGTCCTTTTGCTGCTGCAAACCAGCGGAGATAATAGCATTTTTTAGTGATTTGAGGGATGTTTTTTGCATGGTTACCCATAAAAAACACCAATACCAGCCAACCATCTACTGGCACCCACGGACAAGAATCATCACTAAAAACAACTACCAACTACCAACTACCAATTCCCAACCGATAGACCTCATGTATTACTTCAATTAACTGCTTGCAAAATAGACACAAAAAGCAGGGAGCTAATGTAATGCATTACTTTTAACTGATATTAGTTTGTTATTTTTAGACAATGATTTGGTGTTAACGTGTATTTTTCTGGGTCAAAAGCGAACAGAAAGAAAACATCCTGAAAAAATGCTAAAAAAAACACCCCGTATTCTTTTAAAATAAGCGGGATGTTTCTTAGTTCAACAAAAAAAATTACAAACGTCTCTCACTATTACCACCGCGAATACCACTTCCTTTTGGCGCACCACAAGGATATTTTTTCATAAACGCTTTGAAGAGTAGGGTGCGTGCAGATTTGTGTAAATCTTTATTGTTAGCTTGGTGATATTGAACTGCCACATCAACGGCACTACGCAAAGGAATCCCATCAGATGGCAAGCAAAATAACTTGCGGCCTTTAGGCACTTTGTGCACTGCATGCGTTAATACATACGTATCTAAAAACGACGCAATATAACCTCGACAAAAACCAATTTTATAATCGCTACCGGTTGCCTTACAGCGATTTAATAGTTCTTCTCCGGTTAATGTTGCAAATGCAGGGGCGGTACAAACGAGCAGGACCAAAGACGTCAATGTGACTTTTAGTTTCATGATAATTACTCCATAAACAGATGTAGAGTAATTATAGACTATCTTTGGATATCTGCTTTTTACACCCAACCTATTGATCTATCTAACAATAGGCGGATTTTTCACTAAGTGCGGCACATAAATAACGTTATTTTTTTGCTGCCGTCGAAAGGGCTGTTGAAAGCCCGTTTGCAGTGGCTATCATTTCACGTTCTTCAGCACTAAACTTCAATCTATCGCTGCCTGCACTAGAAAATGTGCGAACTGCTTGTGCTATACCTTCACCATTAAAAAGCGCTGTCGTTCCTTGTGATACAATTTTAGCAAATGTAGAGTCCATGCCGTGCTGCTCATTTAATACATTCGTTGTTGAGGATGACTCGTTAGCAACAATATAGCCCGCGATCAAACCCAGATATTTTAAAACGGCTATTAGTGTAAGAATTCTTTCTTGCGCTGGTGACACATGGTGTGTGCGAGGCCGAGGCCGAGTTCTACTGAGCCCTCTGTTGCAGGCTATAATTCCGCTAGCCTCATCATCTACTTCTGAACCACTGCTCCCAGTTGCCTCAGAATCAAAACCAGAACCAGAAGCAGAAGCAGAAGCAGAATCAGAATCAGAACCAGAATCAGAATCAGATCCATAAGCTCCAGTGGCTGCTGGGGCTGCTTGACGTCTGTTTCTTTTAGCAAGCCATTTCTGAATAGGTTCCTCAATTACTGCTTTCTGCAACTCATCCAGTGTCATCACTGTTACATATATAATTAAACCGCATAAGGCTAGCATTAGTGTTATGCCAAGACTGGTTTCATTCATCTTTGATAAAGTTTTATGAAATTCTTTTTGCACCTCTTGCTTGGCAAGGTCATCGCTATTTCCAAAATAACCCCATAGCGAATAATAAATAGTTGCAGCGATAACCACCAGTTGCAGCAATCTTATTTCAATATAGCGAGCAATACTTTTTTGCCAAACTCTTCCTGGCTGTGTCATCACACTCTTTGTATCCAAAGAATCAATATAATGAATTATATTTTCAGCTTTCGCTCCTACAGGAGTTCCTAATTCATCGAAGCACCTCTCAGGATTAGATAAAAAATAAGCGAGCTTTTCCTGAAATATCTGCAATGGCTTCAAACCCGACCAATCTTCTTCAGCACTGCCAAAGCAGACTTGAAGCTCAGTTTTAGCTTCAGTAGCTTTTTTAGCAAACCAGCTCAATAGATTTCTCTGATCAGCATCCTTATGGTTATCGTTCAGCCAAATACTTTTAATAAATTTTGGCATAGTTGCAGCATATTCAAGTACGAGTTTTGAACCTAGAAAATGAATAGCACTAATCACGACAAGCATAGTGAGCCAATACTTAGGATTTAATGTTGTAAATGGGATCGCCGAAGAAAATGCATACCCCAATGCAGCTATATTAATAAACGCAACCAATAGCAAGCGCCGCTCTATTTTTAATTCTTTCTCAAATTGTCTAACATTAAACGAACTTAATATTTGATAAACAGCAAAAAAGAAAAAGTATTCATTTAATGATGCATTTGCACCTGCTGCGCACGCGGGCGCAACCGCCTTATGAAAGGGGGCTAAAAAACCTTGAGGCCACATAGCTGTTGCATCTTCTTCGGCAACATCTAAAAAAGGAATACCCGATTGAACAGCAAAGTAAGCAAACCCTGCAGCAAGAAAACCAAGTGCTATTGACTGCGGGTTTGAGAGTGAAAAATTACTATGTTTATCAACTTGTCTACCAATTATATCTAAAGCATGTCTAAACGTGTTTGGATCATTGCTTTTAAGCTTATCTCTAAAACTTACTATTTTCATAGCGACAGCAACATCTCCAGCGGCACCTCCACCACTTGCTACCGGTATAATTGTATCATCGCCTGAATTTTCAGTAGTGCCATAATTAGCAGTATCATGAGTTCTAGTTCCATCTCTAGCAGCATCTCCAGCAGCACCTCCAAGCAGTGCAGCACCAGCACCATTATCTCTATGTTCAGGCATTTGACTCTCTCATTTTTTAAATAATCTAATAGAAAAAAATAATCCTAAAATTCGCAGCGTGTCCTTGCTGAAAATTTTAGGATTGTTTTAATACATCCAAATAGTGTTGTTAGGTTTGATTATTCCACTGTGGTTTTTTTTAATCAACTAAATTTTGCTAAAAAGTGTGTTTTTTCAGCCAGTTAATTCTGCCTTAAGGAAAGTGGGGCTATAGGCA
>JAJFJO010000193.1 GCA_021774015.1 Gammaproteobacteria bacterium | reverse complement strand
CCAACCTCCCTAGAGCCTCTGCCGCCTGTGCACGCACACTACTATCAGTATCACCCAGCAGCTTCAGCAAACGCTCAACCACTCGGGAATTAGAACCCACATCCAACTTCCCTAAAGCCTCTGCCGCCTGTGCACGCACACCATTATTAGTATCACCCAGCAGCTTCATCAACCCCTCTACCACTCGGGAATTCGAACCCACATCCAACTTCCCTAAAGCCTCTGCCGCCTGTGCACGCGTACCATTATTAGTATCACCCAACAACTTCATCAACCCCTCCACCACTCGGGAATCCGAGCCCATATCCAACCTCCCTAAAGCCCCAGCTGCTTGTCCACGCACACCATCATCACTATCATCCAATAAACCTATCCAGCGCTCAACCACACGCTGATCCCTCTCTAAACCCAACTTCTGTAATGCCACAGTAGCTTTATCACGTATAAAAGACGCTGTATTTCCTAGTGATTTAATATTCTCAACAATGCTTAGTATATTATCTCCCCTACAAATATTTTTAACACAACGAACATACAACATATCATTTAAATCACTTATACCTAATTTAAGTGCTAATAATGAAGCAATTTGACCAAAACCATCGTGATCAAGTTCTTGTATGAATTGACCATAATACCACTCAACAATTGTATTAAACTCTATAGGTTCTAATTGAAGACCTTCCCTCTGCTCAGAGGTGGAAATCCAATACAAATGTTGAATACTAGCATATGATTTTGCTCTAACATGCTCATTAGAGTGAATTTGGGCTTGCAACAATATTTCCCACAAATCATTTTTACTCGAAAAAATCGACCGATTTATTTTGCGAGTTGTTAATTGCTTTAACAAAAAACATATCTGATCTGCTGAAGTTGACGATGATGTTTGTATCAATTCTTTCAGTACAGAAACAACCTGCTCATCGCAAATAAACACTCCTTGTTCTTCCAGCTGATCTAACACTGCATTTTTTAAAACTGTATTTTTTTCTTTTAAAAAGCCAAAGAGTATTTGCTTAGTCTTTTCTACGATTCTCGAATCTATAAATTTGTGTAAATCTTTAATCAATTTAATCAAAACATTTGGCGCCAATTTTTTATACTCAAGTAACGAAAGCACATCGCTACCAGCAAGTATATCCAACTGCCCAGCAGCTAATGTTGACCATGAGCGTACATCTTCTAGTGTATTGTATATTAATGAACCTTTCTTTGGCTCACACTCTCCTTCACAGAGAAACCCGAGATGACCTGTCAAATCTATCAGCAGATGTATCTGCACACTGTGTTCATTCAAACCGATTGGTATAAAAGACCTTACAATCTCCAAAATACCATCATAATTGAAGGACCAGAGAGTAAAAGCAATATTTTGAATATGAGCTATGGCATCCAGCACAGCTCCTGCTTTTAACCCATGATAAGCTATGTGATTTTTTATATAGTGTGTATACGTAGATTTTGAGTAAAGCCATGGCTCAAATTTCGCTTCCCAAGCGACTTGACGCGAAAGTGCCTCTTCTAACTGAAAGGCCAATAATGATTTTCCATGCTCTTGAGCAAATGCAGCGATTGTATGTACATCCGGATCAGCATCTAATATCTCTAATGCACCTGAACATTCAAAAAGTTCTTTATAAACGGTTGGCATAAAATCATCTTCACTTTTTTTAAGAGCACTATACTCAGAAAATAATGCGTGACTTTCCTGCTCTAATTCTTGTGGAAGTGTGCCTTCCTGGAACGCTATTTTAATATCAGCAGCCAATATCTTCCGAACTGTCTCATTGTCTGCATGTTGAAGGAATAATTCATAGATATTGTTTTTTGTCATCTCTCCAAACACATGCCTCCTATCAACATTATTGTTCCAACGCGTCAAGGTAATTTTTTCTCCTGAGGATTTTTCCCCTTGGTAGGTCGTAAGCGGATACCCCTCAATACCTCTTGTTGGAATACCTGTTTTTGACAATTGTAATATACGTTCTTTAAATCCTGATGCATTTAACAGTCGTGGACTGATGCGAAGGGCCCGAATAAAACGCTGCCACAAATGCTCCCTTGTAGTATCTTCTGGTAAAAGCAGTGACTCACCTACGGTATTGATTGCAGAAAATAAATCATCACGATATGGACTTAATACATTCGACAATCGATCTTTTATAGAACTTTCTTCAACGCAACGCATCGCTAAAATCAAACGATCCGGATCTGCTATCAACTGATCATATAACGACACCCCTGTAGGTGTTTTTTCTGCTGCTGCAGCAGCCGATGCATCTGAGATCTCTGGATAATCCGGATAATAGAATAAACCTTGTTGATAAAATATGCCGAGTAGTTTTTCTTCTTTCAACAAACCTGACAAAAACCACCACACCACCTCATAACGACGATCTAAAATATGATCCGTAATAAAATGTATAGGATCAGTATATGATTTTTCTTCGTGAATAATGTTAAATTTAATATCATCTTTTGGATCATCTTTCAAAGCCAAATACAAATAATACGCAGCCAAATACTCTTGAATAGTTAAATGTAAAAAATATGAGGCATCAGAACCCACCCGTTTCAAAAATCCTGCCGCACGAATCGGCTCTAGGGACAATAATGACTTGGAACCGGTTGTTGCTAAAAAATCATCAAAAAAATCACGATCTGTGGCCGGTGTATCTGGAGATGTTTTTGCTGCCCGTTGTGCTGGCGTTAATAATTTATCTAAGTAAGCTTCGTGAATCCCAGCAACCTCTTCTAATTGACTATCTGAAATCAATAGTTGACCACTCAATAAACCATTAAATGCTAATTGGCCTAAAAAATAGGTCACTGGATGCGTTAACTGAGCCATTAACTGAGGAGACTTAAAGATATCGGGGCGCTTAGTTCGCATATCAGGACGTAATTTTTCTAAATACCGTATCCCCAAACGATCGACTAAAGCCTTATACAACTCTGTAAAGGTGAGATGTTCGTGTTGCAATACCTCAGGAGCTTCTCGTTGTAAACTGCATATCAACGCTAAGTTAATCGGAGTATGTGACAAGGTCCAAAGGTTTTCTTTGGCTCTTAATATATCGATTAAATGGTCAGAGGGTAATTGCTCATCTGCCGCATTTGCTGCTGCCGCTGCAGATTTTGCTGAGTCAATTGTATCCCACCCGTTAAGTTGATACACGAGCTGAACATATTGAGGTATTTCGCGGTCTCTGAACCCCATTAATTCATAGCGCAAACATCTTTGTTGATCAAATATGGGGGCATCTACCACCGCATGCGGACGGGAGGTCACAATATAATTCGGCTGTATCAGTAAACACTCATGCAGCACTTGATACGCTATTGAGCTTTTATCTATACTGACTTCATCATATCCATCTAAGATAAATAGACACGTCTCAGGTGATCGCAGAGCAGCATCTATCCGGGCTAGTTCAATATCAAACGCAGTGTCTTTTTTCTTTTCTGCATCGAGCACATACAATATAAAACGAACTAATACTATTTTTTTAGTTAAAGTGCCATATGCTGGACAGTCTTTATTAAGGGCAATAAAGTCACCCCATTGATTCAGATACCGTAAAGGCAACCAAAAAATATATGAAAATTGTGGCCATAATCCTGGTAACACTCGATCGATCCCCGCTTTGGAATCCAAACTATCATCGCCATCTTTCCCACTTTGCACGCTCAACCCTTTTCCCCAGCAATAGCTGACGTATTGGCAAAATGTACTTTTACCAATACCGGCACGCCCTACAATTAATAAGCGCTTTGATTCATCATCTAAAAATAAACGATCAGGCTGTATGAGTGATTCATCTTTAATATCAAAGAAATCTTCATACGCATCTAAGCGACCTGTTCCTAAAGATGTTTTCTCCACAGCAGATGATTCTCGATCATGCTGCCCCTTAGCTTCTACCAATGCTAAATTAACGTAACTTTTACTAATGGGTTGTGATACTTTAAATACGGGCAAACGAATATGACTTTGTTGTGCGTAATACTGACCTAAACACATTGATAATTCATCAAAATGATCCGCAGGCTTGGGCCTGGATTTTGCTTTTGTCTCATTTAACAGTCGCGGTAATAGACTGTGAGCCACTCTATTCTGCTCCGCATTTTCCCGAGCTTTAATTTCATTCTCTCTTTGTAACTGCTCTAATACAGATTCTTTTGTTAAACCTTTGGTTACAATTAATTTAGATTGTTCATCTATAGATCTTAAAAACACATCCCATTCTGATGTAAATGCTTCTTCAGTCGTTTCATAAAGTGCCTCTATCAACCACTGAATATGATCAAAATAAGTCGCCGTCGTTGTTTTGCAATCTCTAATCCCTGTATACCAATCATACCCTGCTGGAAAGCTTGTCTCATTCTGACCACTGATCAATATAGGTAATACCGTGTATTTTCCCTCTTTATGATCCTGCTCCCGCTTACGTTTGATATGTGTTAATTGTTCACGAACCTCAAATAAACCATTTTCATGTCCATGCAATAATGATTCTGTTCCGATTAAAATCACATAATCAACCATTTCTGCTTGTTGCATGTAGTGATACATGTTTTCACCCGGCCTTAAATCTTTAATATCCAATTTGGCATAAATCCCAGCAGCTTCTAGGTGCGCTCTTAACCCTATTAAAAAATCAGGCACCCAAGATAAATGTTGCTCTTGAGCATTTTTTAAATTAGGTGGTGCATAGCAGATGAGTACACTTTTAGCTGAATAACGTTTGCTGCCTTTCGTTTTAATAGCCGTTAATGCATCATGGAATTGTACAGCAATATCACTGGGTCCATGCAAATGCATTTGACCTAAACGCAGACGGTGCGACTTCCAGTGATGCTTGACTGTAGGTAGAGTTGGTGGGGTGAATTGTGCAGATGATTCTTGGCATTTAGTTTCAATAGTTTTTAAGACACTGGCTGCTCTACGTTTGGAGGTATTATCTGCTGCACTGCGTTCTAAACTCGTTTTGGCTGCACCTATTATCCCATTAATCTCATCAAGCGATTTTAATACATCTGATAATTCAATAATAGGATCCGCTAAATCAACATTAAAATCTTTGATTTTAGTATCCAGTGTTGCAATGATGCTAAATATACTGGATTTTAATGTTGGATCTGCAATTCGATGTGCAGTGTCCTCTAGAGCAGCCTTATTTATTGTTATAGGTGCAGCCATGCGTACATCCTGCCCACCAAATGGCTGGTACATATCTGCTATTAGCATTTGTGCAGCAGCAGTGGTTATCGGCAATGGTATTGATCCCAAAAAAACCTGTGGATCGATAAAAAAATGATAATGGTTATTAACAGCACCAGCTCCATGACCGGCTGAGGTAAACCCTAAAATGATAGTTGAATCATAACCTTGGTCTTGACCATGAAATGCCGAATCCTTCCAACTCCCATCTACTTGTTTTTCTTTTACCTGAATTTGAATGTGTAATAACTGACTAATCGCTTCAATTTCAGCTTGCCCGCCCCAGACTTTAGCTTTTATTACTGAAGTCATTCGTGCTTCAAAACTATCAGCACCTTCTGAAAAAAATCCTAAAAAATCTGCCTTATTCTCACGCATAAAGCGTACAACATTTTGCCGAAAAGCAGTATCAACTAACACTTCGAACTGCGCTGCGCGTTCTTTTAATCCTACAAAAAAATCGGGTTGGCCTTTGTATTGCAACAGCTCTTGTTTAAAGTCGTTTAGTCCAGGTTTATTACTATCTCCAAACAGCTGGATAAAGCGCCGCTCAAATGCAGTATCATCTTTAAGCACAGGTAACAACACACTAAACACTACTGCATAAAATAAGCAACTGCCATCACCGGGCACATCAAATTCTTGCCAAGTTTCTGATTCGGTTTCTTGTTTAGCTTCTTGTAATTTTGGCTCCCGCATACTTCTTTAGCCCCTATCAGCAACGGCTTTTAATAACATCAATAACTCATTCTTTGAGCTAATAAGCATGTAGCATTCCCTATTTTAGTATTGATAAATAACGCATTCACATTATCTTTATTTCATTATTTACTATTTGTACACCTCTTATCGCTACATACCCTGCCCTGGCGTGACACAGTGCCCTTTACTATCTCGAGGTGAGCCCAATACATCATCTTTATCATCTCCATGATCCGCAGCATCGGGTTTATACCCTCTAATCGCAGCATGTGTTTTAATACTCTCTTGGGCAAATAATCGGCCTGTTCTCCCTTGTAACAGAATACAACATTCTCGATCAGTGAGTTCTAAATTACTATAATCTGTATCACAAAATCGATTTACAGCTCGAATTTTTTCTGCTCCACTAAATCCACCAAATGGAAATAAAGAGACAAACCATCTAGCACCATTTTCAATCACGTTATAATGTTGTTCACGGTGTGCTTTCCAGTTATGTAACAATTGAACTAAAGGAAGTACATCTGGAGAAACTGGTGAGGAAACAGATGGAATTGACCCATCCACTTCTACAGAATGCAGAGGATCAGGATGGTCATTCTCTCGTGTTTTGTCATCAGAATTCTGATCATCATTTATAAGTGCACCAGCACCAGAATTTTCT
>JAJFJO010000192.1 GCA_021774015.1 Gammaproteobacteria bacterium | reverse complement strand
GATGGCGTCCCTTTAAAAGTTCACTCCTTGAAAATTTTCTTTTTACCTTTAACCCTGCACTCTCAGCTAATATTGGTTGCAACTTCCTAGCAAGCTCACGAACACCTATCTCTTGCACATCATGGCTTCTAAGCCCCATATGATTTAATGTTAAAGATTCTTTTATTTGCAATTTCACAATGTCTTCTTTGCTAATATTCAAATAACCTTGTCTTCGCACGCCTTGTAAAGACGCCTGTTGTAAGCGCACATCCAGAGGAAAACCTGAAAAAGCATAGTCTATAACTTTCTGAGAAAATTCTTCAATACTATATGGTTTTTCACCGTCAATATGAGCAAGTTGTTTTTTGAATAAATCTAAGAGCATTTGAGTTTTTGTATCAGGCATAACTGTTTTGTCTGACAACCTTACGTCAGTTATTGGATCGGTATCATGATTTTTCAACCAATCAGTAATAGCGGCTCGTTCATAAGTCTTTCCTGCTGCTGTTAAAACAGGATCAGAAAATACAGTTTTTGTCAGTGGGCAGGTTAATGTTTCCATTATTTCTTCTGTTAATTCTGGCATTATAATCCCCTAAATCTTAGAATGTTTTAGATTGTAGGCATTATGCAAAATTTTATAACCAATGTGCTCAGTGTTTATTTTGCATAATCCTTGATGTATTTAACGTTGTTTATACTACTATCTGCGAGTCATTTGAGTAGACTGTACTGGATCTAATTCTGCTAGAACCTTATCAAAGCTATCTTTAATAAATCCCGCTAAATCTGCTCCTTTCTTTTGACAGCTAATAGCATGCTTAAACTCATTATGCCTTTTAGGATAAGGATGGCGTCCTTTAAAAAGCTCTGTTTTTGAGAAAGATCGTGAACTCTTCAACTGAATAGTATCTAAATCTAAAATTGTTTTTAATTCTTTTGCAAGACGTCGAATAAATATTTCTTGCAATCCTTTTTCAGGAATGCTGATATGATTTAACGTTAGAGATTCTTTTACTTGCAAACGCACAATATCCATTTTACTAATATTTAAATAGCCTTCCACACGAAAACCTGCCATGGACTCTTCGCCCAAGTCATTATCTACAGGACACCCTTCAATTGCATAGGTGATTACCTTCATAGCAATTTCTTCATTGGTGTATCTTCTATGGACTCTGAGCTCTTCTTTATATAGATCCAAAAGCATCATAGCCTTTGTATCCGCAGTTAATGTTTTGTTTGTTAAAATTATTCCAGCCAAGGGATCTTTATTGTTAGTTCTAAGCCATTCAGTAATAGCAGCACGTTCATAAGTCTTGCCTGCCGTTGTTAAAACAGGATCGATCAAGATTTCTTGGGTAATAGGGCATGTTAACTCAGCTATCATATTTTCAGTTAATTCTGGCATTGTCATTTCCTCATGGTTATTGATTAAAATAAAAATTTTTTCAGGTTATAAAAGGTGAAATAATTTCAAACTTAAAATATATTTCACAATGAAATATAAATTACATAATTATATTTCATATGTCAATATATTATTTAATGCAATTTAACATTATTCCAAAGAAATACTGTAAAGACCTTTTAGTGGTTTTTTTTATATATTAATCACTTAATTCGCCCCTAGAATGAGAATCTTAAACCCTTCCTGTAGGTTTAATACACAATCAAATCAATGGGGTGTAAAAAAAGACATCAGATTGATTTAATGCAATATTGCTGGCTAATTAATAGACTTCAAGAAACTTAATTTGCTTTGAAAGATAAGCCACTGAAGAGGGATAACAGAATATTTCGAACTTTAGGTGTAGAGTAATTCCAAATTTATTTTTTTATATGGCTATAATAATAACAGGTTGTATCAGCTATTATCTTTGTTGCTGGGTATAATTTGCCCCAATGGTCAATCGACGTAAAGCCTTGAGATAAAGGCCCCAAATTTTCAGAAGGTATAAAGGGCATGAATGTCTTGGATTTTAGCTTTGATAGAACTGATAAATCAGCCTCATGATCTTTTGCCACCTGAAAGCAATCGTTCATATCTTTATCATCTCTTAATAGAAAAAAAGAAGCCTCACCATTTATATCTAAAAACAAATAGCTTCCCTTTGAATCAATGAGATAATATTCAGATGGTTTAATTGTGTTAAAATGATTTTGTAGTAAACTATTTATGGTAGGGTTATTAAAATAGGGCCTGCGAAATGACTCGATATTATTTAAAATTAATTTTGAGTGTTGTGAAAAATAAGCCAACTCCATATCAACAATTGCCTGATTAATTTCTGCAATAAAGTGCTCCGATTGTTTTAGTATAAATCGGTCAATAATTCCTTCATTAAAGGCCTCCACAGCAAGATTACTATCTGCCTTACCTGTGAATAGTATTTTTTTTATCGGGCTGCCTTTTAGCTGCTGGCAAAATTCTATTCCCGACATACCTGGCATGTCATAATCAATTAATACCATTGAAATCAACTCATGTCGTATTTTATTATAAGCTAGCTTGCAAAGGTTACTAACATCAAACTTAAATGCCAGTTCATCCGGGCCTTCTATATGATCATTATCAAGTTGATTATAAAGGATATCATGTAATTCTAGTGATTGCCGGTGCTTTTTACTGGAAATAAACTCTAATGCTTGCTTGGGTTTATCAAAGAGCTTATATGTCAACTGTGGTTGCAACTGATCTGCAAGAACTTCTAAGAATATTGAATTGTCATCCACCAGTAGTGCAGTTGTTGGGAATTTCAAGCAGTTTATTTTATTGAGCATTAGTGTCACCTTCAGGTTTAGGAAATTTCAGTGTAAACCAAGTGTAGTGATTCTTCTTTGACTGACAGATGACACTCCCACCAAAACTTTCCATCACTGTCTTACAAAAATTGAGCCCCACCCCCGCTCCATTACTTGATTGGCTATAAAAAGGTTCAAAAATATGTGGCAATATATCTGGGTAAATTCCAGTGCCATCATCTCTAAAATGCAGCTTATTTGTTTTTCTACCGGATTCAACCCAAATATTAATCCGCCCTTTTCCAGCTGCTTGAATCGAAGCGAGTGCATTTTTGAGCAAATTGAAAATAATGTGCACCACTAATAATTTAACACCATAAAAATAAAAATCTTCTTTACAGTCAACACAAATAAGATTTTTTTGCGCGTTAGACTGGAATGGATAGCGACTAACTGCTTCGTCAATGCAGTCTGTAATTTTAACCAAATTAAACTCATGCCTGTTTACATTTTTGCTCAAGTTAATCAAAATCATATCTATGATTGTATTAGTAGAAATAACTTCGTTGTTAGCCACTTGTGTGTAGTTAATAGCCTTCAGCAGTTCTTGATTGTTATTTTCATTAGATTCTTTTGTTAGTTTCTTAGGGGATTTCAAATAATTTAACACACCATGCAGTCCTGCTTTAATAGTTAGCAGTGGCGTTCTAATTTCATGTGCAATGCTGGCCGCTACTGTTTGCATTGCTAGAATTTGTTTTTCCATCATCATTATATTGCGTTCACGATTAATGTTTCGCGAAAAAATCCCAGCTGCAATGACAACCCAGACGTATCCAACAATAACATAAGGGTGTTTGGTGGCAAAATTGATGCCTCCTTGAAATTGATTTACTGAAAAATATTCGCTATTAAATATGAAAATATAATAAATTAACACTCCAGAAACCGATCCCACTACAGTTAAAGTTATAAAGCTTAACCAGTCAACTAAAAGTAACATCAGAAACAAATACAGCATCATATTCATCATGCCAACTAAAGAAAAATAGCTCAACAATAAATTATATGTCGAATAAAAAGCCAAGCAATAAAGTAATGCAAAATACCAAAATAGACGCCAATAGATTTCACTTGACTTTGAAAACCAATTTTTTAACGTTAGCAATAAACAAATTATAATAGCAATTACGGTGACTGTGATAGTAACCCCAGTCTCAGCCCCAACAGTTGGGCGCTCATAATATTCTAAAAATGGAATATTAGCCAGCATAAATAAACCAAAAGTAACATATTGCGGTGGATTCATTTCAACACGTTTGTTAATAAAATCTAATAAGCGATAAAAAAAATTTTTTAACATTATTTTTTAATCCGATCGTATTTTGTTAAATCATACTTTTTAATGATTTGACATAATTGTCTCGTATGCGGGAAACTTTTCAATGGTTTATTTTTGCCATCACAACCGAGCACCCTGTAGCCATTAAGACGATTTTGCTCTCGAAGCTTTTCTCTAGCTGAGCGAAAATCCTGATAATATGGGCTTCTATTTACTGCACGAAAGTAGGCGGAAATACCTTGCCGAATAGAATTATACTTAGTAAGTTGTGGGTTGCTCAATGGAAATTTTGCTTTAAGGTTAGGTAAGTGCATACCGCAAGCTGCTCGATAACATAGACCATTAAAAACATTACGCGATTTAATTAACATTGGGTCTTTGCCGCTATTTGATTGAAAAATCGCTTCTGCCAGCACTACTGAAACGGGTATTGCATCAGTCCGCTTAAGCAGTATACGCCACTGTTGACGCTCTTTAGGATTAAAAGACTTTACACTCTGAAACGTATAGTTTGTATGGAGATAATCTTCATATGAAATAACACCTTGCTGCTGATACTTACGGTGTAACTTAGCCAGAGATCTTTTATTTTTTAAAGTCGCTTTATTTATAACTCGAATCATTGGTGTTAAATATGCAATAAAAGCATGTGTCCGTAGATTAGTATTATTTATTTCGGAAAACTCTTGAGCATGCGGAAACCGTGCTATGATTACATGAATGTTGACCGCTAATAATACGGAAGTTATAATCAAAACCAGACTATTTGTAACTCTTTGTCTAATGTTTTTCATTTATCACACCAAGTTAGATTATCCGTATTGCGTTGGTTAATGGCTTTCTATGCCATATTACTGGAGCAACATTTGCTAGCTTTATATCGGCGATAATAGCACTCTCTTGCTGAAATTCAGAATTAAGACAGATTAATGTATAAGTATCTTCTTTGGTTCCCTGCCTAACTTGACGGAAAAATTGGTTACCCTCTGCTGTTTGCACAATACAGTGCTGGCCAATGACAGATGCGATGTCATTGCCATACCGTTTAATTCCT